>NZ_JALBYT010000047.1:0-26621 GCF_022690845.1 Shewanella sp. N2AIL
CAGTAGCAACAAGGTATGATAAATTAGCCCGGAATTATGCAAGTACACTGGCCTTGGCTTGCTGCCTTATATGGCTGCCAATGTGGGTTGGCTAAATTATGAACAGCAAAGATCAACAGGCCCTAGTATAAAAGTGGCTTAACTTAATTAATACTCACGTTAAAAGGTAGTTTTACATGAAAAGACAACAAGGCTTTACCTTAATTGAATTAGTTGTAGTGATCATTATCTTAGGTATCCTTGCTGTTACAGCAGCACCTAAGTTTATTAATTTACAAGGTGATGCTCGTGCTTCAACTTTGCAGGGACTTAAAGGCGCTGTTCAAGGGGCGAATAGTTTAATTTATTCAAAAGCGGCTTTAGCAGGTAAAGAAACTGGCGCCCAAACTGTAACGTTAGACTCTGGTAGTGTTTCTGTTATCAATGGTTATCTGCGAGCGCAGAAAGCTGTATTAGAAGCGGGTATGGACATCAAGTTTGATACAAAGGCTACTGGAACAGCTGCTCAATCGGCTGAGGCTGATTGGATTATTGATGCTACTGCTTCAACATCCAGTTCAGCTGGAACAGCAAAAATTTATGCACATGGCGCCCCAGATAATTGTTTTTTTACTTACACTGAAGCAAAAGCGGCTGTTGTTGGTACTGACGGCACAATCACAACTCCAGCGGAACTGCCAAAATACTATATAACTGCTACAGGTTGCTAAATATTCAATTTAAAAAAGGCCTGCCTAGCAGGCCTTTTTTTTAGGTGAAATGCGGTTCTTGTATGCGTCGAAATAAATGAATCTGGCAAGAATTTACGACATTTATTTGCGTTAATCATATAGTTGGCAGAAACTGAACCTAGTAATTAAAATCAGCATTTAACGAGAGTAACGCTTAAATTATCTATGTCAAAACAGGCAGGATTTACCTTAGTAGAATTAGTGACGACCATTATCTTGATTTCGATTTTGGCTGTGACTGTCTTGCCGCGTCTGTTTACTCAATCATCCTATAGCGCCTATAGCCTGCGTAATGAATTTATCGCTGAACTGCGCCAAGTGCAGCAAAAGGCCCTCAATAATACCGATAGATGTTATCGCCTAGCCGTATCGAGTTCAGGTTATCAGGCGATTCAATTTGCCAGCCGTGATAACAGCGGTTGCACTGGGGCGGCGATTTCACCCAATCCACTCTATGCCCAAGCATTCGAAGGTGGAGCGAGCCTTGCGTTAGTGAGTAATGGTGCCAGTGGCTTTAATATTGATTTTGATACAAATGGCCGGCCCTCGTTAGGTTGCAATGGCAACTGTATCAAAGTCACCGCCAATGAGACTGTGATCATCAATATCTCTAGCGAGGGTTATATCTATGCCAATTAGCGCTAGAGGTATTCGATTAAGCCCGGTTCACCCTCGGGGATTTACCCTGATTGAGTTAGTGGTCGGCATGTTAGTGATCGCCATTGCCATAGTGATGCTCAGCAGCATGTTATTTCCCCAAGCGGATCGCGCGGCGAAGACCTTACATAGGGTGCAAAGTGCTGAGCTGGCCCATTCTGTGATGAATGAAATCTGGGGTAAGCGTTACGATGAAAATACCAATGCCAATGGCGGTGTGCCCGCCTGCGGCAGTCCATTAGGCCTGCCTTGCTCAAATGTGATTAATCTCGGACCATTAGAGTGGCAATGGCCCAATGAGGGGGAAAATCGCAACGATTATGATGATGTGGACGATTACAACGGCTTAAATGAAACCGCGACTATGCTCAATTCGAGCCAAACCTATGCCTCTGCTTATCCTAACTATCGTTTAAGTGTCACTGTCGCCTATGGGCCTGCGCCCAATACTAAGCTAGTCACCATTAATGTGACTACGCCGGACAATGAAGTGATCACTTACAATCTGGTGAGGAGCAATTACTAATGGGCTCTTTAACTGCACAGCGTATGCAAGCATCCACACGGGGGTTTACCTTAGTCGAGATGGTCACAGTGATCTTGATTCTGGGGATTCTTGTGGTCGGGGTGAGTAGCTTTATTATTTTTGGTACGCGGATTTTTGTGGAGTCGAGTTCAGTCGATCAGGTGCTCAGTCAGAGCCGTTTTGCCGTTGAGCGAATGACCCGTGAGCTGCGTAGTGCTTTGCCTAATAGTGTACGTCTTAATAGCGATTCGCTGACCTATCAATGTGTTGAATTTGTGCCTATTGAAGCCAGCACCACTTATTTATCTATGCCGATAGCACCGAATGCGACTGCCTTAACGGGAACTGTGATTCTCAATGCGACCGATAAGATTAAGGAAAACCAATATATTTGGATTTATCCTTTGACCGATAGCGATGTCTATAACAGTGCCAGACAAAAGCGGGCACAGATTAAAACTTTTACCCCCCCAGGTGAGCCGCCTAATCTGGCTAATCAAGTCACTCTCACCTTTATGGCGTCAACTCGCTTTGCCGAGGCGTCACCGCGACAACGGATTTATTTTGCTTCGGCCCCCGTGAGCTATTGTTTTGAAAAGGCCGCCGCGAGTAATGAGCTCATATTGCAGCGCTATACTGGGTATCAGTTTAATAACAGCCAGCCTCGCCCTATCGATATGGGGACAGGGGTGTTAATGGCGCAAAGTGTGGCGAATCGTCTCGATAATAGTAATGACTTGCCGTTGATCTTAACGCCATCGAGTTTAGTCAATAATGCTATGGTGCACTTGCAGCCAAGATTTAATGTCAATGGTGAGACGTTCCAATATCGACATCAAGTGCAGGTGATCAATGTTCCTTAATTCACATTGTCGCTCGGTAGGGCGTAACTCAGCATCCAGATCATCACTATCAAGATCAAAATCTTACGCTCTGCCTGTGCGGCAGCGGGGAAGTGCGTTAATCATTGGCGTGTTTGTGATTACCGTGATGTTTCTGCTGGCATCGGCACTGATCAATATTGTTGAAGACGGTGATGTTGGGCTCACCCAAGAAGTATGGGGAACCCGTGCATTAGCGGCGGCAAACAGTGGCGCGGATGCGGCGTTGGCGCAGTTATTTCCACTCGCAGCGGCAGTAGGGGATGTGCCAGCCTGCTCTAGCGTGTCTTCAACTTGGAAAAATATGCCTAATGTGACTGGTTTTCATGCTTGTAGTGTTTCTTTGACTTGTACTGAATATAAGGTGGGCGCAGTGACTCAGTATAGAATTAACAGCACGGCAGTTTGTGAAAGCGGTGATACGCGTGTTAGCCGACAAGTTGAGGTAGAAGCTCGTGGAAACTGATTTTTCGGCTGTAATGATTAGGCGTCAGTTATTTAAATTACTCATTATTGTGACATGCCTCGTTTTTTCTTCTTTTTCATCTGCGTTAAAAGCCGATTGGAGTAATACCTTTATTGCGGGGGTTAACAATTATGATGTAAGCGGCACTATAACGTTTAATAGCGCATACTTGTACAACGCTCCCTATGATGGTTTTTTCTCTATATACAGTTCATTACCCACCCGTAATTATAACCAAGGTGGTTACTGGGCTGATTTTTTATGCGTGCCTTCTAATGGGTCAGCTCGATTCTGTCGGGCTAGAAATTATGTTGCGAGTCTACCGTCAACACGCTTGGATTTTGGTCAGTGTAAGTCTTCCAGCTCAGTGGATATTGGTCCTCCAACTTATAATAATACGCAGATTGATATAGTTCAGGGTGAGTATAAGAACGTTCTTTTAGAGGATGACTCCGATAAAACAATTCGATTTGTAAGCCCTAATGGTGTGTACAAAATGAAATCGTTGACGGCTACCTCTGGGAGAATTGTACTGTCAGCAGGTCAGTATTGGATTGAAAACTTAGCGATAAATGATGGCGTTACTTTAGTTTTTCCTTCTACGGGTACAGTGTCATTTTTTATTAAAAATGATTACACACACCATAATTTAAATATTGTTGATAAAGCTGAAAATTTTCTTATTTATAGTTATTCAAATTTCACACTTAATGGTGGTGCATCTTTAAGGTCTTATGTGGTTTCAGAGAAAAATGTCATTCTTAAGAGAAGTTCTAGTTTTAATGGGGCTATCACAGCAAAAAATATCAGCTTAGATGGCAATAGTAGTGTTTGGTTTGATGATAAAGCATCTAATATTGATGTGGTTCCAAATTGCGACCCTGCACCCGTTCTCCAGTGTTTTAAAAGTATGTTAAGCGATGATTGGATTGCCTCTACCAGTAGCGGCACTTTTACTCCCTCGGTGAGAAATGGGCGTTTGCGCCTAACTGAAGCGAGGCAAAAACAATCTACCGCGTTGACTTATCAACGTCTTTTTCCTGGTGCCAATAATCTAATCGAGATCGAGTTTGATCATTATGCCTATGGGGGAAATGGCGCAGATGGTATTGCCCTTGTACTATCAGATGGCGCAATAACACCGCAGCCAGGTGCATTTGGTGGTCCTTTAGGTTATGGCTTTAAAGCTGGAATCAATGGCTTTGCGGGTGGTTGGCTTGGATTGGGGATTGATGAATTTGGTAACTTCTCCGGCGAAGGCGGTGACGCTGAGACTAATATTGGGCAGCGGCGCCAATCCGTTGCAGTACGGGGTTCTGGTGTTGGAACATCGGGATATCGTTACTTACACGGTGCCTGTAATGATGGCAAAACAAATGTTAATAGTAATTGCTTATCGCCAACCGTTGATAGCAGTAGTAATAGTGCGACATCAAGATACAAAATCACCGTTGACTCACGGACTACGGGTCAGGCTGTGGTTAAAGTCGAACGGAATACTGGTTCCGGTTTTCAGTCCTTAATTTCTCCTTTCAACGTAGCCACAGAAAGAGGCCAAGCGGCGATTCCGAGTGATTTTTTATTGTCATTAACTGGCTCGACGGGGGATTACTATAACAATCATGAAATCGATAATATTCAAGTCTGTGCTTTAAAAGCTAACCCTATTGGCGCACAAATCGATCATTTTGAGTTTGATCATACGGGTCAAGGGCTGACTTGTAGTCCTGAAACGGTCACTATCCGAGCTTGTGCTAATGCGAACTGTAGCCAACTGTTTACCGATCCAATAACGGCCACTTTACTGCCTGACTCAACGACAGATGGCGTATGGGTTGGCGGTAACCCAGTTAGTTTCAGTAATGGAACGACACAATTGCAGCTGAGACGAAATACACCTGGAGTCACGACGTTAGGAGTCAAGGGCTCAAACCCAACGACCAAAGCCTTAAGTAAGACGCTTTGTCGTATTGGCAATAGTGCATTAAGCGAGAATAATTGTTCTCTGATTTTTGCTGATAGTGGTTTTATTTTTGACGTGCCTGATAAGGTGGCAAATAAAGCCGTTAATGTTTCAGTAAAAGCGGTTAAAAAATCGGATACCACTCAACAGTGTGTTGCCAATTTTAAAAGCCAGACTAAAAGCGTTAGTTTTTGGAGCACCTATGTGACGCCAAACTCACCTATTTCTCCGCAAGCCGTCACTATTAATAATACGGCTATTGGTAAAGTTAGTACTGCAGCAAAACCCGTCAATATTGTGTTTGATGCTAGTGGCACAGCAACCATTGCCGTGAATTACCCTGATGCAGGCAAGTTACAGTTAGATGCACAATATACTGGGACAGGCGATGAACAGGGGTTAGTGATGATAGGCTCTGACCAATTTGTCAGCGTACCTGCTGGGTTATGTGTCAAACCTGTCGACGCCAGCGCCAGTTGCCCAAGTGCGGATATGAGCTGTAATGCCTACCGTAAAGCGGGACAGAATTTCGGTATGACGGTTCAGGCAATGGCTTGGGAGAAAGATGGCGATAAGGACTTTTGCTCGGGCAACTTATCTACGCCTAACTTTAGCGATCAAGCCATGCGGCTTGCTAGTAAAGTCGTTGCGCCAAGCATTTCCAGTGGTGGCCATGATGGCGCATTAGGCGTGGCATCCTATAGCCACTCGGCACAGGCCAATAATCTCAATACCTTAACTAATCAGACGATTAGCGAAGTGGGGGTATTCCAAATTGCGGCGCAGGCGAGCCCTAATTATTTAGGGACGGCAAGCAGTTTAAATATTCCAATTGGCTATTCAGCCAATATTGGCCGTTTTGTGCCTGACAGATTTTTAGTCAGTGACATATCTGTCATACCTGCCTGTGGCGGCTTTAGCTATATGGATCAGTTGTTCCCTATGTCGATGAAGCTCAGTGCTTTAAATATCGCGGGGGATATAACGAAAAACTATTTCCCGCCATTCTCCCTGGCTACTGCCAAATTAGTGGGAGAAAACAACAATAATGGTGTCGATTTACAGAGTCGCTTAAGTGCCTTACTTATAAATGCTGATAGTTGGGATCAAGGCGTGGCGATGGTCGATGCTTCTTACCGAGCTAACTTTAGTCGGGTGACCCCAAATGTGGCGACGAATTTGTATCAAGATGGTCCTTTCGAATCATTTGATATTGGCGTGCAATTGATGGATAACGATCCTCATCCCAATAGCATTTATTCCTATGTCGCTTCGCCAGATATGGATGCGACAACGACGGGCAATTGCACTAACTGTAGTTCTAAGAAAATCAGCACTCAAATCTTGCGTCACGGCCGTGTGGTGATGGATAACACCTATGGTCCTGAGACAGAAATACTGCGTATGCCGACTCGGGCCGAATATTGGAATGGTAGCAGTTGGGTATTGAATACCAACGATAGCTGCACTTTCACCACCTATGGCCTTGCTTCTCAGGTTGATAATGCTGGTCTTGGCTACAACTTTGATCCTGACTTAGTGGCGGGGCAAAGTGTTGTACGTTCTGGCGGGACTGCAACATTCCAAGCTGGCCAATTTGAGTTGCTCTGGCAAGCTGTAACCTCAACTGGTGCGCCATACCGCGGTCAAGTGACTGCGCCCTTTGATGTGCCGACATGGCTAGAATGGTACTGGAATTGGAATGGTGTATCACCAACAGATCTTACTGATCCGCGGGCAAGTGCGTATTTTGGCCGTTATCGTGGTCATGACAGAATCATCTATTGGCGTGAGGTAAACTAATCTAAGTGATTTCAGTCATTAGATTGAACTGAGTCTTTCGTATTGATTGGGCGTCAGTTTCATTTATTGAAGGTCGATTGAAACCCTAGCGACAGATTCTAAATGCAATTTCTGAGTTTGACATTTGTTGTTGGTTTGTATGTTTCTTCGTTTTCGGTTGTCGATATTTTCGTCAATAAACAGTATTTTCCGCTTAAATACTGTTTTTTAGAGGACGATTTGAAAAAAAATCACTTCATTAGCGATTGTTAACCTCCTCGGTCTTGTGGAATCAGGGTGGCATTGATAAAGTTAGCTGATTTTTCTTTTCTTCTGACTCCACAGAATACAGGCTAGTTACATGTTTAAGAAGCTACGCGGCATTTTTTCTAATGATCTATCGATCGATTTGGGTACAGCTAACACATTAATTTATGTTCGTGGCGAAGGCATAGTGCTCAATGAGCCTTCTGTTGTTGCTATACGTGGTGAGCGTGGTGGCTCCGGTCAGAAATCTGTTGCCGCGGTCGGCACAGAAGCTAAACAAATGCTCGGCAGAACGCCTGGCAATATCCAAGCTATCCGCCCAATGAAGGACGGTGTAATCGCTGACTTTTATGTGACTGAGAAAATGCTGCAGCACTTTATCAAACAAGTGCACAACAATAGCTTTTTTCGTCCAAGTCCACGGGTTCTAGTGTGTGTGCCGGTAGGTGCTACTCAAGTTGAACGCCGTGCGATCCGTGAATCAGCCATGGGTGCTGGTGCTCGCGAAGTATATTTGATTGAAGAACCTATGGCTGCTGCGATTGGTGCGGGTTTACCTGTATCTGAAGCGACGGGTTCTATGGTAGTGGACATCGGTGGTGGTACCACTGAAGTCGCGATTATTTCGCTGAATGGCGTAGTGTATTCGTCTTCCGTCCGTATCGGTGGTGATAAGTTTGATGATGCGATCATCAACTATGTTCGCCGTAACTACGGTAGCTTAATTGGTGAAGCCACGGCTGAGCGTATCAAGCACACTATCGGTACTGCTTATCCTGGCGATGAAGTGCTAGAGATCGAAGTCCGCGGCCGTAACTTGGCGGAAGGTGTACCTCGTAGCTTTACACTGAACAGCAACGAAATTTTAGAAGCCTTACAAGAGCCATTATCTGGCATCGTAAGTGCTGTGATGGTGGCGTTAGAACAATCTCCACCAGAATTAGCTTCAGATATTTCTGAGCGCGGTATGGTGTTAACTGGTGGTGGTGCGTTATTGCGTGATTTAGACCGTTTATTAATGCAAGAAACCGGAATTCCAGTAATGGTGGCGGACGATCCATTGACCTGCGTAGCACGCGGCGGTGGTAAAGCCCTCGAAATGATTGATATGCACGGCGGCGATCTGTTCTCCGAAGAAACCTAATTTAACTTCGGTATAGGGCGGTTAATCACCGCCTTAGCTTTCCTATGAAGCCAATTTTTGTTCGTGGTATTTCAAACCAATTCCGTCTGACACTGGCAATTATTTTGTCGGTGGCTTTGCTCGTGGCCAATCATCGCCTCGATCCTGTTCGGCAAAACCTCTCCTCTGTCTTTAGTCCATTACAGTATTTAGCCAGTATGCCAGGCGCAGCGCTCGACTGGTCATCTGAAAGTTTTGCCACCCGTAATATGTTGGCACTGCAGAATAAAGAACTGCTCAGACAACAACTGCTAATGAGTGAACGCTTACAGCGTTTCGAACATTTACGCCAAGAAAATGAGCGTTTGCGGGCATTGTTAGGCTCACCCGCCTATCTGGATTCGCGCAAGATGGTGGCCGAAGTGCTAGAGGTCGCCAGCGATCCTTTCCATCACTACGTGGTGTTGAATCACGGTTCTCGTAGCGGTGTATTTGTAGGTCAGCCAGTGGTGGATGCGCAAGGTGTTGTCGGCCAAGTGGTGCAGGTCAGTGAAATGACCAGCAGGGTGCTATTGCTCTCCGACGTATCACACGGTTTACCTGTGCGTATTACCCGTAATGATGTGCGCCTTGTCGCCAATGGTACGGGTGAGCTTGATGAGATAGAACTGCGCCATGTGGCCAAGAGTACCGACATTCGTGTCGGCGATTTATTGGTGACTTCAGGCTTAGGCAATCGCTTCCCCGAAGGTTATCCCGTCGCACGGGTATTGGAAGTCTTGACTGAAGACGGCCAAAGCTATGCTCGAGTTACTGCTCAACCACTCGCAGCGTTAGATCGTATTCGTTATGTGTTGTTGATTTGGCCGTCTCCCGATTCAGGTGTGACCTTGCCAAATCAGCCCACAGCTCCTGCTGCGGATCAATCGCTTAGCGAAGAGGCATCAAAAATCGGCAGCGCAAGCCCTGCTGAAGGCACATCTGCAGAGACGACTAAGCCTGTGACGACACCCGCAGCCACTGTGGCCAAACCGGCAACGGAAACCACTCCTTCAGCGACTGAGGTGCATCGATGAGCTTTCAAGCTGCCAATGGGCGCTTTATTGTTTGGGTGACATTATTTATCGGCGTGATCAGCCAGATCATGCCTTTACCGAGTGCGGTTGATGCTTGGCGTCCCGACTGGTTGTTGATGATTGTGCTCTACTGGTCAATCGCATTACCCCATAGATACAACATCTTAACCGCTTGGGTGTTAGGCCTAGTGTTAGATATTTTATTGGGCGCTACTTTAGGCGTGCGCTCTTTAGCTATGTCTTTGGTGATTTATGTCGCCATCTTGCATTGCCAGCGATTGCGAAATTTCCCTAAATGGCAACAGTCGTTGGTGATCATGTTGCTCATTTGTATGTATCACTTAGTGATTTACTGGGTCGAGTTTGTCATGCAAGAGGCGGTGTTCGATACCGATCTATTCTTACCTGCGATTTCGGGACTCGTGATCTGGCCTTGGATATTTTGGATTCTACGTCGGGTTCGACGTCATTATAAGGTTCGCTAACTGTGGATTTAGTTTTAGCTTCAACTTCGCCACGTCGCAAAGAATTATTGGCTCACATTGGACTCGGTCGTCCTGAGTTTTGTTTCACGCAAGTGGCGCCGGATATTGATGAAACCGTGCAGCAAGGTGAAGCGCCAAGGGATTATGTACGCCGTTTAGCCGTCGAAAAAGCCCATGCTGGACTGGCATTATGCGCAGATATGTCACAGCCTGCTGTATTAGGTTCTGATACTATCGTTGTGCTTGAAAACCAAATATTAGGCAAACCGCTGGATGTGGCCGATGCTAAGCGTACGCTCAGTGAATTATCTGGCCGAACGCATACAGTGATGACCGCTGTGGCGCTGACTTACCAAGCGGATGCAGATTTAAGCTTCAAAACCTCAGTGCGCTTAGTCGAAACACAAGTGCGTTTTTGCGCTTTATCGGCCGCCGATATTGACGCTTATGTCGCTTCACAAGAGCCAATGGATAAAGCCGGTAGTTACGGTATCCAAGGACTTGGCGGTTGCTTTGTGGCTGCGATTGAAGGCAGTTATTCTGGCGTCGTGGGTTTACCTTTGGTTGAAACACGTGAGTTGTTAGCCGAGGTTGGGCTGATTTAACGCCTTGTTACTGGTATTGCGGCTTGAGGTTAGAATGAACCTTGTGGAGGTTTTAGGCTCTTAATCGAGTATCTCCATGAAGTTACCCTTAGCCTTGTTCCTTTATTCGGTTTTCATGCTTAGATAGTGGGTAACTTCTAGTTTGTAACTTCGATTAATTAATCTAGTTTCCCGAATGGGGTGAGTCGTGAATACCAGTCGCTTAAATCCAAATAAAATACAGCGCAAGATGGGTTCAGAATTACTGATCAACGTAACCCCCTCTGAGGCGCGCGTAGCCTTAGTTGAGCATGGCGTGCTGCAAGAAGTACACATTGAACGCCGCATGAAACGGGGTTTAGTTGGCAATATTTACAAAGGTAAAATCAGCCGTGTGTTGCCCGGTATGCAAGCCGCCTTTGTCGATATTGGCTTAGATAAAGCCGCTTTTCTACATGCTTCCGACATAGTGCCGCACACTGAATGCGTTGCCGATGTTGAGAAAGGTCATTTTGTTGTCCGTGATATCGCCGAATTAGTCCGTCAAGGACAAGACATTATGGTGCAAGTGGTTAAAGATCCGCTGGGCACTAAGGGCGCACGCCTGACTACCGATATCACTTTGCCTTCCCGTTATTTAGTCTTTATGCCTGGCTCTAGCCACGTTGGCGTTTCCCAGCGTATCGAGCTTGAAGAAGAACGCAGTCGCCTTAAACAAATCACTTTGCCCTATGTCGATGATGACGGTGGTTTTATTATCCGCACCGCCGCTGAAGGCGTGGGTGAGGATGAGTTATCCCAAGATGCGGCGTTTTTAAGGCGTGTTTGGTCAAAGGTCAGTGAGCGACGTAAGCGCAGCGGCGTGTCTTTGTTATATCAAGATTTAGCCTTACCCGTGCGGATTGTGCGTGACTTTGTCGGTACTGAACTTGACCGTATTCAGGTCGATTCTCGCCGTACTTTTGCCGAGTTACAGTCCTTTGCCCAAGAGTTTATGCCTGAGATTGCCGAGAAGATTGAGCATTATTCAGGGCCTGCGCCTATTTTCGATCTCTACGATGTGGAGAACGAAATTCAACGCGCGCTTGGTCGTAAGGTTGAGCTCAAGTCTGGCGGCTATTTGATTATCGATCAGACCGAAGCCATGACGACTGTGGATATCAATACCGGCGCCTTTGTCGGACACAGAAATCTTGAAGAAACCATTTTTAATACCAATCTCGAAGCGACCCAAGCCATAGCGAGGCAGTTACGTCTGCGCAATCTCGGCGGCATCATTATTATCGATTTTATCGACATGATGACGGCGGATCATAAGGCTCGGGTGCTCAGTAGCTTAACCAGTGCTTTGTCTAAAGACAGAGTGAAAACCAATGTGAGCGGTTTCTCTGGCTTAGGTTTAGTTGAAATGACCCGTAAACGAACTCGTGAGAGCTTAGAGCACGTGGTTTGCGGCGAATGCCCCGCCTGCCATGGCACGGGCAGCATGAAGACGGTGGAGACGGTTTCTTATGAGGTATTTCGCGAAATCATCCGCTTAAATCGCGCCTATGATGCCGATGAATTCCTGTTGTACTGTTCGCCTGCCGTGTATCAAAGCTTACATACCGATGAAAATCATCTGATTGCTGAGCTTGAGGTTTATATCGGTAAGCGTATCCGTTTGCAAAATGAGCCTATGTACTCACAGAACAAATACGATGTGGTGATGATGTAGTGGCAGCACCTTTTACTGCAAAAAAACTAAGTCGTTTTTGTTGGCAATTTATCGCGTTAATCTTAGTGCTATTTGCGCTTGCAGTGAGTTTGATCCGTGGCTTATTGCCGCAGGTTGATGGGGTGCGCCAGCAACTGGTTGATTACGTAAAAAACGAATATAAAGTTGATGTGCAAGTGGGGGAATTATCCGCTCACTGGCAAGCGTTTGGTCCGGCAATTAACATAGATAATTTAGTGATCCCGCCGCAGGAGCAGCTACCTGTCACCCTGATTATTAAGAATGTGCAAGTGAAGTTAGATTTTTGGCAATCGCTGCTGACCTTCACGCCGCGTATCGAAGATGTCAATTTTGATGGTGTCCATATCGCGTTAAACATGGACAAGCTGACCGAAAATAATCCTGCCGCAACCAATAAAGCGCCGCAAGTTGATTGGCTCTATGCATTATTGCTCAAGCAACTCGACAGATTTTCGTTAACCCATGCCACAGTGCAGCTGCTCAGCTTGCGCCAAGAGTTTCGCCCGATCCATATTCGCCAGCTAAATTGGCGCAATAACGGCGAGCGTCACCGCGGTGCAGGGGAACTGTATCTTGATGATAATGCCTCTGAGCATGAATCTCTGGGATTACAGTTAGATCTCAATGGCGATGGCGCGAATCCCGACAGCTTAACGGGGCAGATTTATCTGGCGGCGAACTCATTAGACTTAGGTGAGTGGGCATCGCGTCAGCCTAATCCCTATGATGCGAGCAAAAAATTACCCTTAGAAGGGGTCGTTAATCTTAAGGCTTGGTTTACGTTTGCCGATCGCAGCATCAGTTCTGCCATGGTTCATTTTGAGCCGAGCTGGTTGCAATGGACCTTAAAGGAAGTGCCACAACGATTTGAAATCCAAGCGGGTGATATCGTTTGGCAGCCAAAGGATTCAGGCTGGAAAGTACAGAGCTCAGGGCTTGAATTTGTCACTAACGGTGAGCATTGGCCGCAGTTAATGCTGGCGGCTAAGCGTCAACATGACGAATTCTTTGCCTATGTGAATCAAGTTAACACTCAAAACCTATTACCCCTGTTACCGCTATTCCCCGGAGTCGATAAAGCCATATTACATCAATGGCATGCTTTATCGCCTGAAGCCAGTATTGGGCCCATTCGACTGTATCAAAAGGCCGATCAGCCTTTGCTCGCTACTTCTGAGGTGAAACAGTTACATTGGCAGAAGGTCGACGGTATCCCCAATACTCATCCTTTAGATCTGAACTTACATTGGCAAGACAAGACGCTGTATTTCTCTTTGCCTGCACAAGTTTATAGCGTGGATTTTGGGGATGAATTTTCGGCGCCACTCGTCTTTAACGGTGCGGCAATTGATGGTCAGTTCAATACTGCAGAGTTGAGTTTAAACGTGCCGCAGTTGCAGCTTGAGAACGATGACATAGGCTTAGATGCTGCGCTTAAATTGGATTTCAGTGCTGCGGCGCATATGGCGCTGGCCGCTAATGTTCATATCAATAATGTCGCCAATGCCGACAAGTATTTCCCCAATAAGGCGATGGGCGAATCGCTGGCTGAATATTTGGATACAGGACTTAAAGCGGGTCAGACTCAAGATGCACAGGTCGTTTGGCGTGGTCCGTTAAACGGTTTCCCCTTCGATGACAATAGCGGCGTGTTTCAAGCGGCATTTACTTTAACGGATGCCCAATTCCAGTTTCAACCCGATTGGCCTGCGGTCACAGACTTATCCCTTAATGCTTTGTTTGAAAATGCTCGTATGGATCTTTGGCTCAACCAAGGCAAGCTAATGAACGTGGATGCCACGGGGGCCCATGTATTTATTCCCGCGATTGGCGAACACACTCTGCTGAGGATTGAAGCCGAACTTGCCACCCAAGGCAGCGCGGCGACTAAGGTGTTGCAAGCCTCACCTTTGGCGGGTTCAGTGGGTAAAACCTTAGATGTCGTGCAAGTACAAGGCGCTGTGACTGGTAATTTGGATATCAGTATTCCGCTGTATGACGGAGGCGCAGAAGATATTCGTGGTCAAATTAGTTTTGATAACACGCCCGTGTATATTGCCCAGCCCGGATTGCAGCTCAATGGCGTAACGGGTATCGTCGACTTTGCAAATGAGGTGGTGACAGGTAAAGGGATTAAAGCGCGTTTGTTCGAACAGCCGCTCAACTTAACCTTTGATACTCAGCCTAAAGGCAAAGATTTTAGCCTTAATCTTTCACTCAAAAGTCGTTGGGATCTGAATCGTCTCCCCGAAGCATTGCATAATCCTTTGAGTGATTTCTATCAGGGTAAAATCAGTTGGGACGGCGCTATGACTATGCTGTTTACTGAAAAAGGTTATCAAATTCAAGCCAAAGTAACTTCGGATATGGTTGGCACTCAACTGTCATTCCCGGGATATTTTGCCAAACCCGAAGATGAGCCGCGGCCTTTAGTCGCTGAGTTTATTGGCGATCAAAATGATGCGACCTTAGATGTCAAACTGGCGAGTCATGCCGAGTTTATCGGTGGGTTTGATGCTGAAAAAGGTGCTAATTTCAGTTATTTTGATTTGTTATTGGGGCGTTTATTCGATGAGGATGAAGCCCGAAATACTGAGAAAGGTCATATTCAAATTGACCTTGGTAAGGCGAAACTAGCCGACTGGTTACCTGTGATTAATGCCTTTGTTGGCCAAGAGAAATTACCTAAAACCGGCATCCTCGTCGACGATATCGCCCATGACAGTTTATTCCCTGCGGTGGCGAGTATCGATTCCCATATTGGCCGCCTCGACCTTTTAGGACAACAGCTGACCGAGCTTAGGCTCAATGCGAAACCCAATGAAACGGGCTGGCGTTTTAATACCGTTGCCAACGAATTTGACGGCTGGGTCGATTTCTATCCCAACTGGCGAACCCAAGGCCTCAAAGTTGTGGCGAGCAAATTCTATTTTTCACCCGAGGTTAAGTCGGATACCGATGCCGATTTTGCCAGTGATCAAGTGCTCACTAACCTGCCACCCGTGGCCGTGAATGTGGAGGATTTTCGTTTCTTCGATAAGCCTTTTGGCAAGCTAGTCTTGCAGGCGAGCCCCCAAGCGGCAGGCTATAAAATCCAAACGTTGTCGTTGACTACGCCCAATGTCAATTTGCAGGGCAGTGGCATTTGGCAGCAACAGGCAGGGCAGAATAAAACTGATTTGAGTGTTGAATTGAACGCCACTCAGTTTAATTATCTCTCGGCTCAGTTGGGCATAGATCCCGGCGTCAATGAAGCGCCATTAAAGGTTAACGCGGATTTATCTTGGCAAGGTGCGCCTTATGCTTTCTCCCTTGAAACCTTAAATGGCAAGGTGAAGTTCGACTTAGGCAAAGGGCATTTATCTCAGGTGAGTGATAAGGGCGCACGCATTTTCTCCCTGTTCAGCTTAGATTCTCTGGTGCGTAAACTGTCGCTGGATTTCACCGATGTCTTCGGTCAGGGGATGTATTTCAACTCCTTCAATGGCAATCTGCAAATTGATAATGGCGTGGTGAAAACCACTGATACCGAAATGGATGCGATTGCGGGCAATATGAAGGTCCGTGGCTATACGGATCTCACCACTGAAAGTTTGAATTACGATATCCGCTTTGTGCCACAATTGGCCTCGAGCGTACCGACAGTGGTATTGCTCAGTACCAGTGCCTGGACGCTCGGTCTGGGCGCATTTGCCCTGACAAAAGTGCTTGAGCCTGTGATTGAAGTAATTTCAGAAATTCGTTTTCGGGTGACCGGCACTATGGCTGAACCTGTGGTTGAAGAGCTGGAACGTAAGAGTAAAGAGATTGAAATTCCTGAGGCTATTCTACCTGTTGTCGGAGTTGAGCGCCCAGCGGCGCCAACCGAAGCCGCAAGTCATAATACCGATATCACTCAGCCGGTAGAAGCGAAATCGACCGAAGCTCAATCAACAGCAGCTAAGCCAACTGAAACTAAGTTAACTGAAGCTCAGTCAACTGAAGTCAAACCAAGCGACGCTAAATCTGAGCCACAGCTTCAAGAAGCACAATCAGAAGCGCTTGAGCCACAAGCAGTTAAGCCTCAAGAGGCCAGAACTGAAGAATCAAAGTCAGAAGAGCCAAAGCCAGCCACAGATCAAATTAAAGCGCCCGATTTAAAGTTAGTGCAACCTCAAGCAACGCCTTCGCCTGAAGCGCCGAACATGCCTGCCACACCAGAGAATCAGCCAGCAGTAGAACCGATTAAGCAAATTCAGGGAGATCAGAATGCACATCAGCCTGTTGCAATGTCAGAGCAGTCGCGACGTCAGCGCCAATCTGCTGTTTATCGAATCGCAGCTTAACGAACTCAAACGGGATGCCGATGCGCCCCATTTAGTCGTGTTGCCCGAATGCAGTTTACTGTTTGGTGGCCACGAAAGTCAGCAACTCGCCTATGCGGGTGATGCTCATCAGAGTCCGCTCAAGTCGGCGTTAAGTGCATTGGCAGCCAAATATCAGGTCTTTATGGTGGCTGGCACTATTCCGGCGTTGGCTGAGGATGGCCGCGTGTATAGCCGCAGTTATCTGTTTGATGATAAAGGTGATACTTTAGGGTATTACGATAAGCTGCATCTCTTTGATGTGGATGTTGCCGATGGTACAAAACAATATCGTGAGAGCGAAACCTTCTGCCCCGGTGATCACATTAGCGTTATCGATACACCTTTTGGCAAAATTGGCCTAGCCATCTGTTATGATTTACGCTTTCCCGACTTATTTAGGGCGATGCGTCTTGCGGGTGCTGAGATCATTACCTTGCCGTCGGCCTTCACTAAAGTTACCGGTGAAGCCCATTGGCAAGTATTGCTACAGGCAAGAGCCATTGAAACCCAATGCGTTATTCTTGCTGCAGCTCAGTGGGGACAGCATAACGAAGGCAGTCGTGAAACCTGGGGGCAGAGCATGATAGTCGGTCCTTGGGGCAACATTTTGGCCGAACGTAAAATGGGTACGGGTTGGGTGCAGGCTGAGGTCGATTTAACCGAACTGCACAGTATTCGCCGTAAAATGCCCGTGATGCAGCATAATCGTTTCCTTGAGCCAAGCTTGAAATAACCGCCCGCACTGGCGAGCGGCAATACCGAATTAGACAGCGATTTACGTACAGAATTAGTACCGCGAATTTACACTCAGAATATCAAGATCCCTTGGGGTCAAAGAGAGCATAGATGCCATTTTTAGCACAAGTAGAGCAAAGTTTATTGAAGAATGGGTTAGCGTTAGAGGGGCTGCAAACCTATCTAAACACCATACATCAGCACAAAATCGATTATTCCGATCTCTATTTTCAAGGTAGTCGCCACGAGTCTTGGGTGCTCGAAGACGGCATCATTAAAGACGGTAGTTTCCATATCGAACGCGGTGTAGGCGTGCGTGCGATCAGCGGTGAAAAAACCGGTTTCGCCTATGCCGATGATATTACGCCAGCAGCTCTAAGCGCTGCCGCTCAGGCCGCCCGTGGCATTGCCAGTGCCGGTGAGCAAACTCAGGTTCAAGCCTTTAAACGTCAAAAAGCCTTGGCGTTATACGACAGTTTAGATCCGATTGCGGCAATGGAAGAAGTCAAAAAAATCAATCTGCTGAAAGAAGCCGATGCTTTTATTCGCAGTTTAGATAGTCGCATTATTCAAGTGGTTGTTAGCCTTGCAGGCGTGCACGAAGAAATCCTTATCGCCGCCAGCGATGGCACTTTAGCGGCCGATATTCGTCCTTTAGTGCGCTTTAACTGCAGCGTTATCTTAGAAGAAAACGGTAAACGTGAACGTGGCGGCGCCGGTGGCGGTGGTCGTCATGACTACGGCGTATTAATGGCAAGCGATGACACGGGTTTACCTATGTGTTTCGCCTTTGCCCGAGAAGCCGTGCGCCAAGCGCAGGTCAATCTTAATGCTATCGATGCACCAGCGGGCGAAATGCCAGTGGTGTTAGGCAATGGCTGGCCGGGCGTATTACTCCATGAAGCAGTTGGACATGGTTTAGAGGGCGACTTTAACCGTAAGGGCAGCAGTGCTTTCAGCGGTAAGATGGGTCAGTTAGTCGCCTCTAAGTTAGTGACTGTGGTCGATGATGGCACCTTGCCTAATCGTCGCGGTTCACTCAGCATTGACGATGAAGGTGTTCCGACCCAAAGAACCGTATTGATTGAAGACGGTATTTTAAAGGGTTACATCCAAGACAAACTCAATGCTCGTTTGATGGGCGTTGCGCCAACGGGTAATGGTCGTCGCGAATCTTACGCGCATTTACCTATGCCACGTATGACTAACACCTATATGACGGCGGGTGAGTCGGATCCAAGCGAGATCATTAAGTCAGTGAAGAAGGGCATTTACGCCCCGAACTTTGGCGGTGGCCAAGTGGATATCACTTCGGGTAAGTTTGTGTTCTCCGCATCCGAAGCCTATTTGATTGAAAATGGTGAAGTCACACAAGCCATTAAGGGCGCCACTTTAATCGGTAACGGCCCTGAGGCTATGAGCCAGATTTCTATGGTCGGTAACGATATGGCTTTAGATCAAGGTGTTGGCGTTTGCGGTAAAGACGGTCAAAGTGTCCCCGTAGGCGTAGGCCAACCCACCTTGAAGTTAGATCGCTTAACAGTGGGTGGTACGGCTTAGTATTCGTTGAGCTTGTAGATGCGCGATGGCGATAAGCGTGGTAACTGGCAAAGCTTTGTTCGGCTTTAGGCTCATATTGAAATGTAGCTCATGCTTATTTTCAAGTGCATGAGCATGTTGAGCGCCAAGGAGCAAAACTGAGATAAATCGCCTTAGTCGCTCGGTCGAAGAGTACTAGGTTCGATCCTCTGTGATCGTCCTTCTAGCCGCTCACCATGATGGATGTTATCATTCGCAAAGGAAATTAGAGTAACTACTCTAGAGGTGTTAATGAAACTATCACGTGTGGCTTGGCTGTGTTTACTGCCCTTGCCTTGTTTATTGCCTTTGGCTGGCCATGCCCAGCCCACGAGCTTCACCGACGCTTGGCAACAAGTGCTGAAGGTGAGCGATAAGTTGCAAGCGCAATCCCAGGAAGTTAATCGCGCTAAAGGTGAAGAAGAGGCGGGCGAGAGCTTAAATCTGCCCTCCTTGAGCCTTAATGGCAGTTATACCCACCTCGAAAAACCGATTGAACTGGATCTTCGGGATCTCAATCCCTTAGCCTCCCTTGATCCCGCGACGTTACCACCCGCCCTTGGCGGTGCTCTGGCGAGCATTCCGGGGTCAATGTTTGTCACGCCTTTTACTGAGCAAGATATCTTCCGTGCGAGCTTACAAGCCATGTGGCCGATTTATACGGGCGGGCAGATCACCGCAGCCCAAGGTATACACGCGGCTATGGTGGCTGAGAAGCAACAAGAGTTACAGCTTGCCACCCGTGATTTATTTACCCTGCTGGTGGACAGATATTACGCCGTTGATGTCACGCTGGCATTGGTGAACACCCAAACCGATCTTGTCGGCTCTTTAACTAAGCATGTTGATCATGCGCTAGCGTTAGAGCGAGAAGGCCAAATCGCTAAGGTTGAACGCCTCAATGCGCAGGTCGCGTTAGACAATGCCAAAGTCAATTTAGGCAGCGCTCGCCGTCAACATGAAATGGCAGTTATTGCTCTGTCTCGCATGTTGCAGCAAAGCGATGTTGGCACTGAGTCACCTCTATTTGTCTTGCCGCATGCGCCGTCTTTAGGTCAGCTCACTCAAGTGACGTTGAGCCAACATCCAGCGCTCAAATTGCTCGAAGCCAAGGAAGCGCAGGCCAATGGCTTGGTGTCATTAGAACAGGGCAAGTATTACCCCACAGTATTCCTCTTTGGTAATTACACTCTTTACGAAGACGACAGCCTGTTTTCTCAGGTAGAGCCCGATTGGATGGTCGGCGTCGGCGTTAAAGTGCCCATTCTCAGCCGCGACGGTCGCAGTGGTAAGGTCGAGGCCGCCAAGAGTGCACTCTTGCAAGCCCGTTACACCAAAGCGCAAACGCGGCAAGACTTGAGTCTGTTACTGGACCAAAGCTATCGCCAATTATTACAGGCCGAAGAAGAAGTGAAGGCGCTCGATACCTCACTTGAACTCGCCACCGAAAACCTGCGCCTGCGGGAAATCGCCTTTAATCAAGGGCTTTCAACTTCTATCGACAGAGTCGATGCCGAGCTGAAACTCAGCGCAGTCAAAACTCAACAACTGGCCGCCCGTTATCGTTATGTGCAAGCCTATGCCAGATTAATGGCCATCAGTGGTCAATTAGATGAATTTATCGGTCGTACCATAGCCCTTACCCAAGTGCAGGAGACAAACAATGCGCGCTAACAGAATACTTGCCCTTGTGGCGTTGGTCGCATTAGGCCTTATCTTGGCCTATGGCCTCAAGCTCGCTTACAGTCCGCAGCCGAGTCTGTTGCAGGGCCAGATTGAAGCCCGCGAATACAATGTCTCCTCTAAGGTGCCAGGCCGTGTTGAGCAAGTGCTGGTGCGCCGTGGTGACAGTGTGGCCGAAGGGGATTTGCTGTTCGCCATCAACAGCCCTGAGTTGGATGCTAAGTTGATGCAAGCCGAAGGTGGCCGCGATGCCGCTAAAGCGATGCAGCTTGAAGCCAACAACGGCGCTCGTAGCCAAGAAGTGATGGCGGCCAAAGAGCAATGGCTCAAGGCACAGGCAGCTGCAACGCTGGCTAAAACCACTTATACCCGCGTCGAAAACCTCTTCAACGAAGGCGTGGCCGCAAGACAAAAACGCGATGAAGCCTTTACCCAATGGCAAGCGGCGAAATACACAGAACAAGCGGCATTAGCCATGTATCAAATGGCGCAGGAAGGCGCGCGGGTTGAAACCAAAGCCGCTGCCGCTGGGAACGCCCGTATGGCCGAAGGCGCGGTAAAAGAAGTTAACGCCATTATGCAAGATAGCCAAATGCGTGCGCCTAAGTCGGGTGAAATCAGCGACGTGCTATTGCAGGCAGGTGAATTAGCGCCGAGCGGTTTTCCGATTGTGAGCCTGATTGACATGCAGGATTCATGGGCCGTTTTCCAAGTGCGCGAAGATCAACTTAAGCGCTTCAAGCAAGGCAAAAAAGTTCAGCTGAATATTCCTGCGCTCGGGCAAGATGTGGAATTTACTGTGTCCCATATCAGCGTCATGGGCGACTTTGCCACGTGGCGCTCGACCGAAAGCGGCCACGATTTTGATATGCGCACTTTCGAGATGGAATTGCGTCCAAGCCAGCCGATTGCTGATCTGCGTGTCGGCATGTCTGTGCTGCTGCGCAGTGAGTAAAAGCCGTGACTGAACGCACGCCCAACGCCAATACGGTCGACAAGACTAAGAGTGACTCACAGCCATTGAGCAGAAGCTTTATGGCCTTGCTAATTGCGTTAATTCGCCGTGAGCTTAGTGCCCTGTGGCGCGATCCTTGGCAGTTGGCGCTGATCAGTTATATTCCGCTGATCGGGATTTTCTGCCTGTGGTGGCTGTTCAGTGCCGGCTTACCAAGGCAACTGCCGGTGGCGATTGTCGATCAAGACCACAGTCAATTAAGCCGTATGCTGACCCGTCAGCTGAAGGCAAATCCTGTGACAGAGCCACAGAATTTCACCGATTTAGCCGCGGCGGTGTCGGCGATGCAGCAGGCGAAAGTCTACGCTATCGTGGTCTTTCCCTATGATATGAAGAAAGATTTGCTCACTGGCCACAAGCCCACCATAGATGTGCGCTACAACAGTCAATTTTTGCTGGTGGGTAAGTTACTCTCAAGCCAAATTCAGCTGAGTCTGGGTGACGGCTTGTTGCAAGTAGCGGGCTTAAAACAGCTCGCCAACGGTACACCTAAATCCCAAGTGGCAGTCAATTTAAGCCCAATCAAAAGCCAAACAACGGCTTTGTTTAACCGAAATAACAACTATATAGGCTTCTTAGTGCCGCCAGTGCTCGTTGCGCTGTGGCAGTTATTATCTATGTTGGTCATGGCCAACAGCTTAAATCGAGAGCTGCATTTAGCGCCCACGACTCAGGTCAATGGCATATCGAATACCTTAACCGAGCATTTTTGGCCTAAGGTGCTGGCGAAATTAGTGTTGTTTACGCCGATATTGATGCTGCAGGGCGGCTTTATTTTAGCTTGGCTGTACTTGTATCTCGCGCTGCCGATGGCCGGCAGTTTAGCCCTATTGCTGTTAGCGCAATTAGTGATGTTGCTGGCGGTCTGGAGTGTGGTGTTATTAATCTTTGTGGTAATGCGTGACAGTGCGCGGGTTATCAGTTTTTGCACAGCTTTATTTGCGCCCGCTTTTGCCTTTATGGGGATCACTTTCCCCACCCATGATATGCCGCAATTGGCGCAGTGGTGGCGACAGATAATGCCGTCGAGTCACTATATTGAGTCCCATGTGAGCGTCGTCAGTTACGGCGCCGCTTGGCCGAATGTGGCGAGCCAACTTAGCAGTTATTGGGGCTTTATCTGTTTGCTGCCTTTGATCTATTTGTTATCGCGTAAATTACTGCCCATCACGATCACCGCCAATACTATCGTGACTGCATATGACTCGGACGCAGCTTTACCTGCGAAGGGGCAATAGGATGAACATGTGGCGACTGATGTTAACTGAACTTAAGGCCATTATTAGCGATAAAGCGATCGCAGTGACCTTGTTTGGTGGCGTGCTGTTTTATTCGATTTTGTATCCTTTACCCTATTTAAACCAAGTGCCTACTGAGCAACAGCTGATCGTGGTGGACTTAGATCATTCGTCCTTAAGCCGCCAGTTGATCCGCCACGCCGACGCCAGTGCAAAAATCCAAGTCATAGGCCAAGTCGGTTCGATTACCGAGGCGAAGCGTTTTATTGAGACGCGCAAGGCCCACGGCTTACTGGTGATCCCAGAAGGTTTCCGCCGCGACTTAATGCTGGGTAAGGGAGTGACGTTAAGTTATGGCGGCGATGCCAGTTATTTCCTGATTTACTCCGCGGTTGTCGAAGGCTTAGTGAGCGCGGGTATGGACGCGGGTAAGCAAGTGCAATTGATTGGCATGTTGGCCCAAGGCACAAATCCTAAACAGGCCGAGCAGAACCTGAACTCGATGCACTTAAATAGCGTGCCCGCCTTTAACCCAAGCCTAGGTTATACGCCCTATGTAGTGCCCGGACTGTTTTTGCTGATCTTGCATCAAACCTTGCTCATAGGCACAGGAATTTTAGGGGCAGGGCAATGGCGCCAGAAAGGCTATTGGCAGCAGGTCTCGCCCGTACAACTCTTATGTGGGCGAATACTCGCCTTTATGTTGATTTATCTCTTCTTTACTAGTTTTTACGTCGGCTATTGTTATCACTGGTATCACGTCAGCATTCAGGCGAGTCTGGGTGTTGTCGCGTTATGGTTGTTACCTTTTTTATTGACTACCGCCGCTGCTGGGGTCGCCATGAGCACCTTGTTTACCCGTCGTGATTTACCAACCCAAGTATTGTTGTTGATTTCAATGCCGATTCTATTCGTGTCTGGTTTTGTCTGGCCGATAGCGCTCATTCCTGAACCACTGGTTTTAGGTTCGCAGTTTATCCCTGCCGTACCCGCAATTATGGGGATGTTAGAGCTCAATCAAATGGGCGCAAGTTGGTCTAGTGTGATGCCCAAGTGGCTACAACTCTGGGGCTTATTTGCCGTCTTTTTTGGCTTAGCGATCTTGGGTATTAAGCGCAGAGCGAGATTGTTGGCTGAAGCTAATCAGCTTTGATGGGACTCGCGGGACAGAGCATCTCGCGAGTGTTTACAGGTCTCGTACTTTACAGGGGCAATTTAGGTACTTCCGGAATTAATCTTTAGAAGTAGAGACTTTCTACAATTTTACCATCCACGAGCATATCGCACTTATCACCTGAGCTCGATTTAGTCGCTTGAATGACGCCGGCAATCGCGCCAAATGCGCCGCCTTGACTGCTGAGCACTGAGCCGAAATAGCATTGGCTAGAAATCTTGAAATCCTTGTATTTGCCGCTCAAATGTTGAGTCGGAGTATAAGGAGGGAAAGTGCCTTTCATAACAGAGTCGCCATTCACTGAGAGTGAAATGTTTTTGCGTTCTGTATCAAAACTGCCACCAAAAACTAAGTTAATACCATCGATTTCAACAGTTTTTTCTTGAGCGATAATAGGTGGTTTTGCGGCGCAGGCGGCGAGAAAACAGCTACCAATGGCCAGAGAGATTAAAGTAATTTTACGCATTTCATCTTCCTTTTGATGCGATAAAACAAATGAAGCAGTCGCTTCGCAAATTAAACGGCCCCTGTTTAGTTTTGCCGAACGATTATATCTATATCTGCTTCATTTCCAATAACAAATTTAATACAAATGAAAAATTATCCTGTCTTGAGCTTATCCCTGCTTATGTCGTTAAGTTAACTCTCATCGCGCAGATAGCCAGCAAAGTGCCCTTGTTGGGTTGTCTTCTTATTGGTTTTGGGGGAGAATGCGCGCCGAAAAAATGGCCGAGGTACTCAGTATCTCGGTTATTTTTATTTAGAGAGTATGCGTTTTAAAACAATTGAGGCCGGTAAACATCCGGAAATGATATGAGGTTCGGCTGAACCTATTTTAATGAGGACAAATCAATGGGGCTGTTGTGCGCCGAATTTTCGGTCATTGCCGTAAATCAAGTTGTTGAGTTAGCCATTAAGCCTAAAGTGCTGATGGTGAGTCACATGCCAAAACCAATTGCAGATGCATGGTTAGCTGTTCACCCCTGTGCAATGGGGGCGTGCTCATGAGTCAACACAAACCGGGTTTGAAGCAGACCCTCAATTTATGGCAAGTGGTAGTGATGGGGCTCGCCTATCTCACACCTATGGCTGTTTTTGACACCTTTGGTATTGTTTCTGAGATTACCTCTGGCCATGTGGCTACGTCTTATCTATTCGCGCTGGCGGGAATTTTGTTTACCGCATTCAGTTACGGCCACTTAGTGCGTAAATATCCCTACGCAGGATCAGCCTACACCTACGCCCAAAAAACCTTTAGTCCGAATGTCGGTTTTATGGTGGGCTGGTCGTCGCTACTTGATTATATGTTTATGCCAATGATCAACATGTTGCTGGCAAAAATCTATTTAACTGCCATGTTCCCCACTGTTGAACCTTGGATCTTCATTTTTGCACTCGTGACCATAATGACCCTGCTCAATCTTAAAGGGATTGATTTGGTGGCTAACTTTAATGGGGTGATAGTGTTTGTGCAGATCGCCATTATCCTCGTGTTTATAGCATTAATGGCCTATAGCATTTCCCTTGGTGAAGGCGAAGGTGCGATTGCGAGCGTACGGCCTTTTTATACCGATAATATGGCGATAGTGCCGTTATTTACTGGCGCCACTATTTTGTGTTTTTCCTTCCTCGGCTTCGACGGTTTGAGCTCGCTGACTGAAGAAACGAAGGATGCGCAGCGTGTTATTCCTCGTGCTATCGTGTTGACTGCCTTGATTGGTGGGGTGATTTTTGTCGGCGTGTCTTATTTCCTTCAGCTTTATTTCCCCGATATTTCCCGCTTTCAACAGCTTGATGCAGTATTGCCCGAAATCGCACTCTACGTTGGAGGAAACCTATTTCAGTCCATCGTATTAGTGGCGACTACAGTAGCCGTGTTGGCATCCGGTATGGCTGCCCATGCTGGGGTTGCACGGATTTTGTATGTGATGGGACGGGACAACATGCTGCCACGTAAAGGGTTTGCTTATATCCACCCTAAGTGGCGCACCCCTGCATTTAATGTTTTGTTGGTGGGGGCACTAGCGCTGTCTGCGGTATCATTTGATTTGGAAATGGCCTTAGCCTTAGTTAACTTTGGCGCCTTAGTGGCGTTCACCTTCGTGAACTTAGCCGTCATTGTGCAGTTTTATGTGAGGGAGCGACGTAATCAATCCTTTAAGGATCATCTGCAATACTTAGTATTGCCCCTGTGTGGCGCTGGCACTATTGGGGTACTTTGGGCGAACTTAGAGCCACAGTCTTTAGAATTGGGATTGATTTGGGCTACAGTGGGAGCTTTATATTTGGCCCTGCGTAGCATACGTTTACGCCGAACTGTAGAGTTACAAAATTAGTTGCAGCATAGGATTGTAGAGTCGCAGCTATTGCTAACAATTGACAAGGGTTTGATTGAGGCAGCATAGCCTTCTAATCAAACGCCCAATTGAAAAGACCCGCATTCGCGTAATGCCGATCAGTTAAGACAGATCGCTTGACGATCTCGCTGAAAAGATCAAAATCCGATGACCTCATGTCATCGGATTTTTTTATGCAACTCTCAGAAGCACTCGCCCGCACTCATATTACCCGCC
>NZ_JALBYT010000048.1:0-24887 GCF_022690845.1 Shewanella sp. N2AIL
CTTTTCGTCTCCTCTTACTTGTGGTGAATAAGAAGTCTCTTTTAGCATGGGCGTAATTCAGGCTATAGCCTCAAGGAACAATCACCACCGCCAGAGGCGGTGGTTTTGGGATGACAATAAAAAAGCGCCAAACGAGTTGGCGCTTTTCATTTTTCATCATGAATTAAATCAAAGTCATGGCCATCTTGCGGCGTAAATAGGCGATTTGCTGCATGTGTGGCAAATCCTTAGGACAGTTGTCTTGGCAGCCGAGTAAAGTCATACAACCAAACACCCCATCCTGATTGCCAATTACATGATAAAAATCTTCGGCACTGCGCGCATCACGGCTATCCATCTCGAAACGGGCAATTTTCATCATACCTACGGCACCGACAAAGGTTTCACGCATTTGTTTGGTCGCACAAGCTGAAACACACACGCCGCACTCAACGCAGCGCTCTAGCTCATACAGTCGCGCAGCTTCGTCTGGATCCATTGGATCTTCGAGGCGATGCACGCTGATGTCATTGGCCTTAGGGTGTAACCACAGCTTTAAGCGTTCGGCCAATTCCCGCATAAACTTACCGGTATTGACTGATAGGTCGCCAATCAACTCAAAGCCTGGCAGCGGCATTAGAGTGATTTCGCCCTTAGGGTATTTGGCGGTTAAGGTACGACACGCTAACGTCGGGAAACCGTTAATCACCATAGCGCAACTGCCACAAATGCCCGCACGACAAACAAAGTCGAACTGCATCGAGGTATCTTGTTCTTCCCTGAGTTTATTGAGGGCGATAAAGACCGTCATACCCGGCGTTTCAGTGAGCTGATATCGCACCATTTTCGGCTTATCGTTTGGCTCCTGCGGATCATAACGAAAGATATTAAAGGTTAACTGACGACCTTGGCTCATTATGATTTTTCTCCTAACGCATTGGCGGACGGGCTTTTTAAAGTATCACTTAAACGTTCATTATTAGGTTGTAAGCTTTCGGGTAATTCAAAGGGCATAAGCGCCCGCTGGCGTTGATAACGGTCCGCATCATCACCTAACTCAGCTAAAATATTGGCAATCTCCTGTTCACGTTTTTCGGTATTGGGATGCACTATGGCGTTGTTAATACCATAGCCACGATAACCCGGAGGGAGTTCCATCTTCATTACATCGAGCGCTTCGTAATTAAGCACAGGTTCGAGCGCATCGGGATCGGGCCAACTGGCTAAGGTACGATTTAGCCAATCGCGATCATTGCGCTGTGGATAATCTTCTCGAGCATGGGCACCACGACTTTCGGTTCGTGCCACTGCGCCGCAGGCCACAGTCAGCGCTACTTTTAGCATACGCTTGACCCGGAGGGCTTCGACCAGCTCAGGATTGGCGTGACGTTTCTTACACTTGAGCCCAAGTTTACGCGAACGTTCGAGCAGCACTTTAAGTTCAGCGACGGCTTTATCAAGCTCAGGGCCATTACGGAAAATCCCCACATAGTCCATCATGATGCGCTGCATTTCGCGTTTGAGTGCAAAGGCGCTCTCGTGGCCATCACCTTCGATCAGCAGATCAATTTCACTCTGTACCTGCTGCATAAAGCGTTCAGCAAGCTGAGTGTCTATCTCTAGGCTATTGTTCTCACAAAAATCGGCGACATATTTACCAATAATCATGCCGCCAACCACGGTTTCGGCCAACGAATTACCGCCTAAACGGTTAAAACCATGCATGTCCCAACACGCCGCTTCGCCGACGCTAAACAAGCCTTTGAGCTGCGGGCTTTCACCCGTGGCATTGGTTCGAATGCCGCCCATGGAATAATGCTGCGTTGGCCGTACTGGGATCCAATCCTTAGCGGGATCGATACCGAGGAAGTTCTCACAAATTTCCTGCACTTCCCTTAGGTTAGTTTCGATGTGCTTGCGACCCAGAAGGGTAATATCCAGCCACAAATGCGGTCCATAGGGGCTATCAACGCCCTTCCCTTTCCGTATGTGTTCTGTCATGCGGCGCGATACCACATCCCGCGATGCCAACTCTTTTTTATCGGGCTCATAGTCTGGCATAAAGCGGTAACCGTCTTTATCGCGCAATAAGCCACCATCACCACGGCAGCCTTCCGTGGTTAAAATGCCCACGGGCACGATAGCAGTCGGATGGAATTGTACCGCTTCCATATTGCCAAGCCTTGCCACGCCCGTTTCCAACGCGAGTGCTTGACCAATGCCTTCGCAGATGATCGCATTGGTCGACACTTCATAAATGCGGCCATATCCGCCAGTGGCGATGGTGGTGGACTTAGCCACATAGGCCCTGAGTTCACCGGTTATCAAACAGCGGGCGATCACCCCATGGCAGCGTTTACCATCATGAATCAGTGCCAACGCTTCAATACGTTCATGGACGGGAATATCCATAGAAATCGCTTTGTTATCCATAGCGTATAACAGCGAATGGCCCGTACCATCGGCCGTGTAGCAAGTGCGCCATTTTTTTGTGCCGCCAAAGTCACGGGCGTTAATCAGTCCATGGGCTTCCTGCGCCTCATGCAGCGTCACTTTTTGCGCGTTCACAATCACGTCTCTTGGGCCTGCACTCACCCTCGACCAAGGCACGCCCCACGTCGCCAATTCACGCACAGCTTTAGGCGCACAGTGAGCAAACATCCGCGCCACATCTTGATCGCAGCCCCAGTCAGAACCTTTTACCGTATCTTGAAAATGCACGTCTTCATCATCGCCCATGCCTTTTACGGCATTGCCTAAGCTCGCCTGCATACCGCCTTGGGCGGCAGCTGAGTGAGAGCGTTTCGCAGGAATGAGTGACAAGACTAAGGTATCGAGCCCCCGCTCTTTGGAGGCGATGGCGACCCTTAAGCCAGCGAGTCCGGCGCCTACCACTAATGAATCGGTATAAATCAGTTTCACGCCTGCTCCTTAATCGGGTCTGTTGTGCTTGTGCCGTTTGCTGTGTTCGACATTCTATTCATTAATAAGCTTAGCCATTGATTTACTTATTCATTAATTTCTGGAGGAGTTAACTCGCATGGGGTAAAAACGCCAGCAGCGAAGCTATGCCTACGGTGACAAATAGCACGCTCACTATAGTTTTGATCTTACGTAATCGGTTGCGACTATTGAGATTCCTCGCAGCGCCCCATTTCAAGGCCACACGGTAAATACCAATCGCCGCATGTAACTCCACCGTGAGCAGCAACGGCAGGTAAACCATCCACACACCTTGGTTCCAAATACGGTCGGCGCTCCCTTGGGGGCCAATGGTTTCGGGGGCTGAGCCAATAAGCCACAGATGCACAGGCAACAGCAGTAAAATCACCACACCGGTAATGGCTTGCCAGCGCCACAGACGCGTATCACTGTGGTTGATCACCTGCATTTGTTGCCGCAGTGCCCTTTGCTGGCGCAAACTCATAGGTAACTTTTGCAGCGCAACTAATACATGTACTAACGCAAGAGCAGCAATACCCATCGCAATAGCCGTCACCACCCAGGGATAACCGTGGCCATCGTCAGAAAGAAAACTCAACTCCATAGTGCGCGCCACCCAATTCATGGCATCGCTACCCAGTAAAATCGATGACACTAAGACTAAGTGGGTCCACAGAAAGACCGCGAGGATGACGCCAGACAAGCTCTGGCTTAAATCCAGCCAAGCACTCCATTTTTTAATAGTTAGTTTGATCGCCATCCTCACGCCTCACGCCGTTGACCGTATCGAGCCAATCTCATTAAGTCTTACTGCAAATTAATATCGCTCACATATCCACATGAAAACGTGAGCCAGATCAATTGAGCGCTGAATAATTAACCTAATGCTTAAATAATAGCAGTGAAACAAAATCCTGCTGCCAGCTCAAAGCCTACTCAGGCACAAAGGGCTGCACAGGAATACCCAGCTCACTACCGATAAACAGATAGGACACTAGGCTCGCAGTCCCCAGACATAGCAGATAGATAATCAACACCTTAGCGACTTTTCGTAGACCTGAACGTTTAGTGGTTATGCCCCACTTTACCGCGACGCGATACAGGCCAATCATGGCGTGCACGACTACGGCAGGGAGTAACAGCGCGTATAACAACCAAGCATTGTCGTGATATACCCGCTCGGCCGATAAATGCGGACCAATTTCGGGATTCAAAATCATAGTGAAGAGGTGAACAGGAACGAGGAAAAATAAGATAAAGCCGCTGATCAGTTGCCAAAACCACGCATGGGTGTCCTTGTGGTTGATGCTGCCCATGTGCGAGCGCAGGGCGCGCCACTGCCCGAGCTGCGCGGGAAAACGCCGCAGTGCTACCGCCGCATGCACTATCACCACCAATAGCATAAACACTGAAAACACTTTAGTGACTATGGGGAAACCGTGTCCTGTGCTGCTGAACATGCCACCTTCAAGCAACTGCACTACACGATAAAAAGCCTCTTTTCCCAGCAGAATGCTCGACTCAAAATGCATATGCAGCAATAAAAAGCTGCCGAGCATAATTCCAGTCGCGCTCTGCAGCCTATCAGCCTTAGCCGACCAAGGATGACCTAGCGGCGTACTCACCCTATTGTGAAATCGAGTTATGCTTGTCATCTTAGATTCACCTATGTCGTTTGTCGTTGGCACCTCTTGGCAAACTACACCATAGCAGCAACGTAGATCCGGCCTCAGTGTCACAGATTTAAAGCGTGAGCCAACTCACCTGACTGAGCGCAACTCTTAGAAGAAGATCACAAAAAACATACTGAACCAAACAAAGGTAAAACCAATTAACCAATATATTTCAGAGTGTTATGTTAAATATTAAAACTGACAATTCGTTTTTTAATACCAATCAATGCGCGTTCGCTAACACCTTGTCTACGCAGACAAAAACGCTATGCCACGATAGTCAGTCGCAGAACCTTAAGCCATGGTTTACAATAGCGCGATATTTTGAACCCTTAGCTTTTGCACACTCAGCCACAGGATGCCCCCATGCCTTGGATCCAACTCCGTATAAACACCAATAGCGATGACGCTGAAACCATCAGCGACTTGCTCATGGAAGAAGGCTCAGTCTCTATCACCTTCGAAGACGGTAAAGACACCCCTATTTTTGAACCTAAACTGGGCGAAACCCCACTGTGGCGCGATACCGTTGTCGTTGCCTTATTCGATGCAGAAACCGATCTGACACCGACCATCGCCATGTTGAAAACCTTGCCTTTCCTCGGCGAGAACTTCAGCCATAAGGTCGAACAAATTGAAGATAAAGACTGGGTGCGCGAATGGATGGATAACTTCCACCCAATCCAATTCGGCACACGTCTGTGGATCTGCCCAAGCTGGCGCGAGATCCCCGATCCAACCGCAGTCAATGTGATCCTCGATCCAGGTCTTGCCTTCGGCACAGGTACTCACCCTACGACTGCACTGTGTTTAGAGTGGCTAGACAGCTTAGATTTAAGCAATGAAGAAGTGATCGACTTTGGCTGTGGCTCTGGCATCTTAGCCGTAGCAGCACTGAAACTGGGCGCGAAAAACGTCACAGGTATAGATATCGACTATCAAGCCATCGACGCCTCACGTGCCAACGCCGAGCGCAATGATGTCGCCGACAAGCTAGCCTTGTACTTACCTGAAGACCAACCCGCCGATCTCAAAGCCGACGTACTGGTCGCCAATATTCTTGCCGGCCCACTGCGTGAACTAGCGCCTTTGATCGCAGAACGCGTAAAAACCGGTGGCAAACTTGCCCTTTCCGGTCTCCTCAAAGAACAAGCCCAAGAAATCTCTGACTTTTATAGCCAATGGTTCGATATGGACGCAGCGGCTCACAAAGAAGATTGGAGCCGCTTGACAGGCAAGCGTAAATAGCGCTAAAGGGTGGCGCAACATGCGCCACCGCTGGCTTCTAACTATTCAGCCTCTGACTTCTCATCGATTAAAAGTCAAGAAAAAAAATTACATCTAGGTCATTTATTGACCTTTTCACGGCCAACAAAAAGGGCTACTATAGCGCCCCTTTGAAGAGCTAAGGTGAAACATAAAATGCAGATTGGACCCTATCAACTGAACAATCAGCTGATCGTGGCACCAATGGCAGGTGTCACCGATCAAGCTTTCCGTAATCTTTGTCTTCGTTATGGCGCAGCCCTAGCGGTTTCCGAGATGCTTTCATCCAATCCTGAAGTTTGGGATACAGATAAAAGCCGCCAGCGCATGACGCATTCTGGCGAGGAAGGCATCCGCTCAGTGCAAATTGCAGGAGCCGATCCTGATTTAATGGCGCAAGCCGCGTTGTTCAATGTTGAACAAGGCGCTCACATCATTGATATCAATATGGGTTGCCCCGCGAAAAAAGTGAATAAAAAGCTGGCTGGCTCAGCGCTGATGCAAAACCCGCCGCTGGTAAAAGAGATTTTACAAGCCGTGGTCGCCGCAGTGAATGTGCCCGTCACGTTAAAGATTCGCACCGGCTGGGAGCCAGAACACAAGAATGGTGTTCAAATCGCCCAGATTGCCCAAGATTGTGGCATCGCCTCGCTCGCCGTTCACGGTCGCACGAGACAATGTATGTACAGAGGCGACGCTGAGTACGACACGATCAAAGCAATCAAACAGAATGTCTCGATTCCTGTCGTCGCTAATGGGGATATCGACAGTCCGGAGAAAGCCCGCTTTGTGCTGGAATACACCGGTGCCGATGCCTTGATGATAGGACGGGGTGCTCAAGGACGGCCTTGGATTTTCAGAGAAATCCAGCACTACTTGGAAACGGGTAATAAGCTAGCGCCCATTGAGGTTGCCGAACAGCGTCAAGTGATGCTGGAACACCTCACCAAACTGTATGATTTGTATGGTGAATACAAGGGTATCCGCTTCGCCAGAAAACATATGGGATGGTACCTAGACCAAGAAGCTCAGCGCCAATTTAGGGCTGACTTTAATCGGCTGGAAACCGCTGCAGAACAGTATTCCCTCGTGGAATGTTATTTTGATGAATTAGTACAGAATTAATAAAGAGCAGAATAGAATGTTTGATCAGACAACTAACACAGAAGTTCACCAGCTTACCGTTGGCAAAATCGAAACCGCAAACGGCACTATCAAGCCCCAGTTATTACGTGACGCAGTAAAGCGTGCCGTAACTAACTTCTTCGCACAGTTGGACGGTCAGGAAGCACAAGAAGTTTATGAAATGGTGCTAAGCGAAGTTGAAGCGCCTCTGCTTGACATCATCATGCAACACACTCGTGGCAACCAAACCCGCGCAGCAAACATGCTAGGTATCAACCGTGGTACTCTGCGTAAAAAATTGAAAAAATACGGCATGAATTAATCCGCAAGGATTAAGTGATTGTTAGGAAAGGGGTTAACCTGTAAGGGTTAGCCCCTTTTCACATTATATGTACCCCCATATGTACCCCGAGAGAATTCCTAGTCGAGCTTTTATCAATGAAAACGCCTATACCTATCTCAATACGAATTAAAACATCAGGCCATCCAAAATGGCCTAAATGGTTTTCAATTAAGAACTATGATTGCCTTGCAGATCTCACAGCTAAGCAATTTCTTAATGAGCTAGAGTTCAGATTAACCCTGTATAACTCACCGACTTTACCTAATGGTAGAAAGTTGACTGACAGTAAACGGTGGCAAATGATCGAGAAGGGCTATGTCATCATCAATTCGAATCCGATTACGCCGTCAGAGTTTCCAACAGTCATAACATTGAACCATATTGATCTTCTGACGATTACGGAAACGATTAAACTTCGCACTGGTGAGGATTACTTAAACTTAGAGCCGCAAGTAATGATGCCCCTATTGGGACAAGCACAAGAATTAGCGGTAATAGGGGTAGACTTAAACCAATCCAATGAAACGATATTAGCGGATTTGGGATACTTACTTATTCAACTTCGTGAAAATCTGAAAAACCAAGCCCTAAGAGCTGAGGCTAATCACCAAGCTATTGAGAAAGGCCTTCGAATCCGCGAACTCGAACATCCGGCTGTTCAACAGATAGAAGAGACAAGTCTTACACCTAAAAAACGCCCCCAAAATGCTAATCACACAGATGTGAAAACCTTCAAAAAGCTATTTACCTATAAGTTAATTCCTTATCTGGATCTTATGCTGTACTGCCATAATCATATCCCTCTTCATCAAGAAAACTGGCAAGAGCTATCTTTCTGCCCAACGGCACTTAAGGCATTACTATTTGGAAAAGAACTTGAGAGTGAGCAATTCAAAAAGACCTACGCACCGTTTTATCACAAAATTATCAGTAACGAATCTCATCTAACGCAACTGCTTGCCAATATCAGGAAAAATACTTGGGCGTTAGGCACTAAGATACGGGATATTTAAGAGATTAAATTAGGGGTAAAATCAAATTTTATTTTTCATTTTTACCCCGAAATCACAATTGCAAACAGGCAAGATGCTCCTAGGTCAAACAGAGACAATCTTTAGGAGCATTCATGTCTATTTTTAGTATCAATCAATCAGCTATTCAAGACCGTATCGTGCGTGAATCTGAGCGTAAACTCATCACCTCAATCAGCCGTTCGCAAGCTTTTCAATTAGAAAGACTTAACCGTTTCCCTAAACGAATCAAATTGGGAAACCGCTCCGTCGGTTGGCGTCTATCAGAGCTTATGCAATGGGTTCACTCAGGAGGTGGGCTATCCGAGCAATTAGCTCAGGGAGCAGGATATGAAGGCTAATGCAAGAGCCCAATACGCTCAATTGCTCCAGCAACGACCGATGGAGCGAATAATCAGAATCACAGAAATGAGCCAATTACTCGGCATCGATAGAACAACCCTATACCGACGAGTAAAAAGAAAGGCCTTCATTCAACCCATAAAAAGCCACTGTCGAACCATCGGCTGGTCAGAATCGAGTTACATTAACTGGCTAAACAGCACTAAGTAACATCTATCAAAGGCGGCATTTGCCGCCTTATTTTGGCCTGTAAACGCAACAAATTGCGACAAAGTTCAATCGAGTGCGATTAAATGCTGACAAATGCAAACTCAAAACAACGTTTAACCAGCAAAAAAAAGCAATCAGAACACCAGCAATACTATGGCAGGTCTGGCTTTACGCCAGATTACAACCCGAATCACGAGCAGGTTATTAATAATATTTCCGCTCGTCGCTTTACCTTAGAAGGTTTTCTATACCAAGAGACTTTATTTCAAGTGATGAGCTTTGAACACGGCATCAACTCCTGCATTATGAACGCTGTGATTAATCAACTACTAGCAGCACTGAGTCACTATTCTAAAATCCTGCTTGTCAGATTCGATCTCCGCGTCTATACCGAAACACCCAATAACAGCTTAATCAGCAAATACCGAAAAACCTTATTGAGATACCTCGATAAAAAGTACCAATCTAAAGCGTGGTTGTTTTGGGTGCGAGAACAAACACCAAGAAGTGATAAAGCCCATTATCACTGCTTCATTCTGCTCGATGGACATAAAGCGAAGTCTGGCTGGGGTGCATTTCAACAAGTGCAAAAAGCCTGCTATATGCATCCAGATACTTCAGCATGGCTACCCAAATCCGCGAGCTACAAAGTTGAACGCAAAGGACTTAAAGGTTTAGATTCTGCAATTCACCGGATCAGCTACCTTGCCAAGAATTACAGTAAAGAACTCACCCCAAATAAAGTAAAACGCTTTCAAACGAGTTCAAGCCGAGCATGAGAATGTCAACAAATTTAAAACAATTAGGCTTGAGCTGAAGTGGATCTCACGCTGAAGAGTGGATCAGCCATGAGTGGATCACAATAACATCACCTTAAAACCAGACACTTATTAAAATGCATATAAAACAAAATCATACACTGGTAAAGAGTGAGAAAAACTCAACCAAAACCTGCATAAAATCCAAAACAATGACACGGTTAACATTTTAACAACAAAACATGTTGACAGTTTGTAAAATCAAATTCATAGAGTAAAAGTAGAAGCAATCAAGCGCCAACGGCACGACTTTGCCGCACAGCGCATATTTCCCCATCATAGCGTTGTACCCTTTCCCCCTTATCAGTACACTTTGGCGCATCAATGCACAGGGGACTTTTATCAGCATCACTTAACCCACAGTGCTAACCAAATTCATTAGAGAAAATCAGTGTCAAATCAAATCACTCTCCAGCAATTAGAGTCGTTCCTCTGGGAAACGGCGGATATTCTACGCGGCAATATGGATGCGTCGGAGTTCAAAGATTACATCTTCGGCATGATGTTCCTTAAGCGCCTATCGGATTCATTTGATGAAGCCCGAGAAAAGGTGATCGAGTATTATCTTGCCAAAGGTAAAACCCAAGCACAGGCCGAAGCCTTAGCCAGTGATGAAGATGAATACGACAGCACCTTCTATATTCCTGAAGTTGCCCGCTGGTCAGCGCTTAAAGACTTAAAGCACAACATAGGTGAGGCGCTCAATACCGCCGCTGAAGCCATTGAAGAGCACAACTCAAACCTTGAGGGCGTGTTAGTCACTATCGACTTCAACATTAAAAACAAGCTCTCCGATAATAAGCTGCGCGACCTACTCAGCCACTTCAGCAAATACCGTCTGCGCAATAGCGATTTCGAACGCCCAGACTTACTCGGTACAGCTTACGAATATTTAATTAAAATGTTTGCCGACAGCGCAGGTAAAAAAGGCGGTGAGTTCTATACCCCAAGCGAAGTGGTGCAATTGCTGGTGGCACTGCTTAAGCCCCATGCAGGAATGCGAATTTACGACCCCACCGCAGGCTCGGGCGGTATGCTGATCCAAATGCGTAATTACCTTGCCACCCATAATGAGAATGCCGCTAACTTATCGTTATACGGTCAAGAGATGAACCTCAATACATGGGCAATCTGTAAGATGAACATGTTTTTGCACGGGGTACAAAGTGCCGACATTCGCAAGGGCGATACCCTGCGCGAGCCTAAGCATACTCAAGAAGGCAGTCTAATGACGTTTGATCGCGTGATTGCCAATCCGCCGTTTTCGTTATCGAAATGGGGCAAAGAGGACTGCGATAACGATAAATATGGCCGCTTCCCCTATGGCACACCACCAAAAGACTCTGGCGACCTCGCCTTTGTGCAGCACATGCTCGCCAGCACGAATGATGATGGCATGGTCGGCGTAGTCATGCCCCATGGCGTGCTGTTCCGAGGCTCAAGCGAAAAAGACATTCGTAAAGGCATACTCGAAGACGACTTATTAGAAGCGGTGATCGGCCTACCCTCAGGCCTATTCTATGGCACAGGTATCCCCGCCAGTTTGCTGATTATCAACAAACAAAAGCCGAGCGAGCGCCAAGGCAAGGTGCTGTTTATTAATGCCGAACTCGAATATCAAGAAGGTAAAAACCAAAATAGTTTACGTCTGCAAGATATCAATAAAATCGTCGCAACCTTCGACAGCTTTAGCGAAATCAAGCGCTACTCAGCCGTAGTCAAACTAAAAGATATCCGCGATAACGACTACAACCTCAATATCCGCCGCTATGCCGATACCTCGCCACCCGCAGAGATTTTTGATGTACGCGCCATTCTCCACGGCGGTATTCCACTTCGTGAAGTGCAAGACGATTACATTCAAGAAGAAATTCTTAAAGGCTTTGATGTGAGCTGCGTATTTGAGCCTAAGGTCGAAGAAGAGCCGTCAGCGGATCAACAGTACTATCAATTCAGAGCGGAAATCGAAACCAAAGAGCAGATCCGTGAGTATGTTAGCCATGCCGATACAGCGGTTGCAGCCAGCATCATCACGCAACTTGAACGCTGGTGGGATAAATACCATATCTCACTCCACCAGCTCGATGTCGAAGTTGCAGCAGCGGAACAAGTGATGCAAGGCTACCTAATGGAGCTCGGATATGAGTAACCTAAGTGACGTAATGAGTAATAAGGTTTGTTTGCCTGAGAAAATACCCGTAGATTGGATATGGGTGGAATTAACTCAAGTGTGTAGACCTAAACAGTGGAAGACTATTTCGTCCTCTGAAATGACTATGAGTGGCTATCCAGTTTTTGGCGCAAATGGTTATGTAGGATTTTATACAGAATATAATCATGTTGATGAAACGATAGCCATAACATGCCGAGGTAATACATGCGGCACGATCAATAGAATTCCAGCTAAGACATACATAACTGGTAATTCTATGGCGCTCGATGACGTAGAAGATAAAATAATTACACAAGATTATTTATATCACTCTTTAACCCATCGGAGTGTTAGTGATGCTATCTCAGGAAGCGCTCAACCACAAATTACTGGTAATAGTCTAAAACAAGTTAAGTTCCCACTAGCCCCTCTCCCAGAACAGCAAAAGATTGCTGCGATTTTGACTTCTGTGGATAACGTCATTGAAAAAACACAGGCACAAATCGACAAGCTCAAAGATTTAAAAAGCGGCATGATGCAAGAGCTACTCACCAAGGGGGTTGGCATCAAGCAAGGTGATAAATATGAGCCCCACACCGAATTTAAAGACTCCCCCGTTGGCAGAATCCCAAAGAGCTGGGAAGTACAACCAATCGCAGATCTTTGCTCCCATGTTGTAGACTGTGTGAACAAAACAGCTCCTGTAGTCGATTTTAAAACACCGTATAAGATGATCCGTACAACTAACGTCCGTCACGGGCGAGTTGATACAGAAAATGTTCGCTGTGTATCGAAAGAAACATATGAAAATTGGACTCGTCGTATTAAACCTGAAAATGGTGATTTAATTTTTACCCGAGAAGCACCTGTTGGTGAATGCGGCATTCTTGAAGACTCTAGAGGTATTTTTCTGGGGCAACGCACCATGATGTATCGAGCAAATGAAAAAAAGACCTCGTCTGGATTCTTAATGTACTCTTTAATGAGTGAATATGGGAGAAAGCAGCTTGAGAATTTTAGTGGGGGAAGTACTGTTCCACATATGCGCGTACCTGATTGCGGAAAAATACTAATAAAGACGCCGCCACTTAATGAACAAAATAAAATTCTAGGATCATTAAATAGTGTCGACTTTTCAATTTTACAGAAAGAAAAAAAACTCGCTAAATTACTAAATCTCAAAAAAGCCCTTATGCAGGATCTATTGACGGGTAAAGTACGAGTTAAGGTCGATAACGATTTAATTAGCTAATCCCTAGGGACGGCAAAGCATTGACCGCTACAGCAAAGATACACAGCATAAGCGCTGTACAGCCCCTTGAGTTAAGAGGATAAACAGTGGATCACCAACTATCACAACATGATATTTTTATCAGTCAAGATGGTCAGCTACAGCTTACTGTGGCTGTCGATACCGAGACAGTTTGGTTAACCCAAGCGGAAATTTGTGTATTGTTCGACCGTGAGCGTTCGGTGATCACTAAGCATATCAACAACGTCTTTAAAGAGGGTGAACTCGAGCGGGATTCAGTATGTGCAATATTTGCACGTACTGCTGATGATGGTAAAACCTACCAAACTCAATACTTTAACCTTGATGTGATTATTTCTGTTGGCTATCGGGTAAAGTCCAAACGCGGCGTGCAGTTCCGCCAGTGGGCAACCAATACCTTAAAGCAGCATTTACTCCAAGGTTACACCCTAAACCAGCAACGCCTTGTACAACGTGGTATTGAGTTTAATCAAGCATTAGCGCTCCTTTCAAAGACCTTAACCAACCAAGCCTTGATCAATCCAGACGGCCAAGCGGTTGTGAACGTGATTGCCGATTACGCCCGCTCTTGGTCGCTGCTACAAGGGTATGATGAGCAAAGCCTGACGGAAATCAACCATAAACAGCAACACATGCAACCTTTGGCGCTTGATGAGGTATTAACTGCGATTGCAGCCTTAAAAACGAATCTGATAGCAAAAGGTGAAGCGACAGACTTGTTTGCTCAACTACGGGGCAATGGCTTAGCGTCCAGCATTGCGACCATTGAACAAGGGTTTGGTGACGAATGGTTTTACCCGAATGTGGCTAGCCGCGCCGCCCATCTATTGTATTTCATCATCAAAAATCATCCCTTTGCCGATGGTAATAAGCGCACAGGTTCATTTCTCTTTTTGTGGTACTTACAGCAAAATCAGCATCTATTAGCTAAACCCGTGAGCGACCAAATTAATGACACGACCTTAGTGGCTTTAGCTTTGCTGGTGGCCGAAAGTTTGCCAGACCAAAAAGAACTGATGATCCGCTTGATTGAACACTTTATTTTATTGAAAGAGTAAGCCTATCTAGTTCATATTTATCCCTATCACAGGTGACGGTATCATCAAGTAACCTTGCTCATTCACCTTGGGCATAAACCGCTCGTATAACCCGTAATAAGCTAAAGGAAGAGTATGTTTAAGCCAAACAAGGATGGTAAGTATGTGCTTAAATCCATAAAGTTTGAGAGTGTGTTTCTACCTGCGCCAAGTACCGTTACAGAGTTACTTCAGCTACCCAATAACTTTATAAAAGTAATCCCATTCATTGAAAAACAAAGCGGCATACTTTTAAACATTGGCAGAAGCTCACGTTCAAATTTGGCTACTGAAGGCATAGCAAAACCCAGCATTAACAAGCTCACTTCTTGGGTTCAAAAATTACCGATACCATATCAAAAACTTCAATCATTCTCGTTGCTTTTAAAAACAATCAAAGCCAGTAAAGTAAGCTCAAATGCTTGTGTTTGGTGGCCTTTGGTGAATGGTTTTAAACAATCAACCTATGATACAGAACTGAATACCTTGCTTGATTTTCTACAGTTACGGGCAGATGCCGATTACCGTATGATGAAAGCAATAAAGCAACAGATTAAACAAGGGAAAATAGACAAGGACGATAGCAATGCCATTTGGCAAGCCCAGCAAACTACATGGCAACACCAAAGCTTAGTTTCGGTTGAAACACTCAATATTTATAGCGAATTCGCAGCCTCACCCGACAACCCCAAGTATCAACAAGATGAAAATGCGACATTACTCATAGGAGCAGTTTATAACCTGATATTTGACTTTTATCTTAGTGCAATTGCCCACTTTGAAATAGGCATTGCTCTATATGAAAACAGGCACTATGAAAATATTAAACCTGATGATTACAAAGGAATTTTTTCAACAACTTTAGATATTTACTCGCATAACAGCTATGCCTATACCTGTTTCAGTGCCATGCTGGAGGCAATAAAACAGCGGTTAGCTGATCATGGCACGGTTTTAGGCTGGCGCGAAATCGCCACCTTTATTTATATAGAAGATTCGGGAGAAAGTGATGAACTGCTCAACGACCGACAATACAATCGGCTCAAAGATTGGCGAAAAGGCATCAACATGCCATCAAATGAAAAGATGAGACTTTTTATTGAAGCTTTAGTAAAAAAGCTAGGCGACTATAACCCTGAGCCAATCATTGACTATTTTCGTATTGCTAGAGCTGTAGATGATTTTTTAGCATTACAACCAGATAAACGAGTTATTCCGATAATAAAGAGTGTGCTTGCTCACTACCCGACATACTTTAAACACTATCATTCAGCACTTATCAAAAAATAAAAGGCCATTTCATCACCATGGCCTTTTACCTATTACCGCTGGAGACACCATCTTTTGGTTGAACGCTGTAACGCCGTTAACTTTAGTGGTGATTTAGCGCCAACAACTTGTTCCTTTCATTCATCATCAAGTTGTTCTTGCCAATCGTCTGGACGCTCATCTTCACCGCGACTCTGCCAGTAAGCGTCATTGTTGGGATTAAGCTGGTTGCTATGATTATCGTCATCATGTTGAGACATAATTACTTACCTCCCTGTTTACCATTACCAGAATTCTTTGCCGCCGCACTCTGCGCTTTTGCAGCAAAACTGCCCTTAGCTACAGTACCCCCGTTTTGATTTGCAGTTGAGCTTTGAATACGCGCGGCTGCTTGCGGGGTCATTGGTGTTTTATTGCTCATCTTATTTCTCCAATTTAGGGTTACGTTAGCAGGAGCCCCTACCAACGAGAGAGATTGTGCCTGAGCTTTTTGGGCTTGCAGTGGGGGGGAAATCGTCCAAATTGGTATATTTTTGAATTAGCCCCGTATTCCATTGATATTGTTAGCTGCTATTCGTGCCATGCCTCTGTAATATAAGAGCCTGTTAGATTGCATAAAAATCAATCGTATAAAAATCAGATACAAAAGATGTCGTTAATCATCTGGTAAAGGGATGGATATGGATCAGGATGAGCTACATAAGGTCGAGTTACCCGCTATTGCCCAATTATCGCTATTAGGTTGGCAGTACGTGGCGGGAGCTAAACTCACGCCTGAATACCATGAAAGACCCTATCTACGGGATGTCGTGCTAGTGGGACGGCTCGAAGCCGCCATTAAAAGAATTAACCCTTGGATTAACGATGAAAACCTGCGCAAGGTTTGCCGTGATATCACCCATCCAAACTTTGTCGGCTTGATGGAATACAATCAGGCCATCTATCAAACCTTAGTGAATTACCTTTCAGTTGAGCAAGACGTTGGTAAAGGGCGTAAAGGCCAAACCGTTAAATTGATTGATTTTGATAACCTTGAGGCCAATGAGTTTATCTGTACTTCACAGTTTAAAGTGGAAGGCGTAAACCAAAATATCATCCCTGATATTGTTTGCTTTATTAACGGCTTGCCACTCGCGGTCATCGAATGCAAATCACCCTACATTTCAGCGCCGATGAGCGAAGGGATAAACCAACTACGCAGATATGCAAACCTGCGCAATAGCGTCGATGATGAAGGCGCACAGCGGCTTTTTTGGTACAACCAACTGATGGTATCGACCTGCCGCGATCAAGCCAAAGTGGGCACAATTAGTTCCAATGCATCCCACTATGCCGATTGGAAAGATGCCTATCCCTTTACCGATGACACGTTAAGCGAACAGAATTTATCTCAGGCTTTTAGCCGTAGCAGCCTCAACGATATGCAGGTTAACGATAACCCTGCACTGTACACCGCCACCAGCTCACACTATGAAGCAATCACAGCGGTGACCGCACAGCAAAGGCTTATTGCAGGCATGTTTAGCCCTGCTAGCTTCCTCGATATCCTGCAAAACTTCATTTTATTTGAGCCAGTTGAAGGCAAGCTTATCAAGAAGGTCGCACGTTACCAGCAATATAGAGCGGTAAATAAAGTCATTGAGCGCCTTAAAACAGGTCAAGACCGCAAAGATAAGTCGGGCGTGGTATGGCATACCCAAGGCAGTGGCAAATCGCTGACCATGGTCATGCTTGCCGTTAAAATGCGCCGTGATCCTGTGCTTAAGCAATACAAACTCGTGTTTATTACTGACCGTACTCAGTTGGATGAGCAGTTATCTAGCACCTTCCGCGCTGCCCAAGGTGAAACCATTTATAACGCTGGCTCAGTGACAGAATTAAAAGCACTACTGAAAAAAGACAGTTCTGATCTTGTGACTGCTATGGTGCAAAAATTCTTAGAGCTCGAGAAGGAACTGAGTACCGACAATGAAAACGGTGGTTTTGCTAACTTAAACCCGAGTGACAAAATCATCGTACTTGCCGATGAAGCCCATAGAACTCAGTTTGGTGGCCTTGCCATGACCATCAACGCTGCCCTACCTAACGCTCCTAAAATTGGGTTTACAGGTACACCACTACTGAAAACCCAGAAAATGGATAAAGCTTTTGGGGGCTATATTGATGAATACAAGATCAATCAAGCGGTGGATGATGGCGCAACCGTTCGTATTTTGTATGAAGGCCGCCAAGTAAAGACCGAAGTTGCAGGAGAGTCATTAGACAAACTGTTTGAGGCTTATTTTGGCAGCTATAGCAAAGAAGAACAGCGAGAGATTAAACAGAAATATGGGGTTGAGCGCGCCGTTCGCGAAGCGCCTGCCCGCATTCGCTGGGTTTGCATGGACTTACTTGAACACTACCGCAAGCACATACAACCCGACGGTTTTAAAGCCATGATAGTGGTGGGTAGTCGCCATGCGGCCACTGTGTTTAAAAAGACCTTAGATGAGTTAGGTGCGCCACCTAGTGAAGTGATTATCTCGGGTGATCACAACGATGAAGCCTATATTGCTGTTCATACCGACAAGACAAAGCAAAAGAAGATAATCCAAGATTTTACTAAGCCGTTATCGGAAAACCCAGTTGCATTTTTAATCGTGAAAGACATGCTACTGACGGGGTTTGACGCGCCGATAGCACAAGTGATGTATATCGATCGTAAGCTGCAAGACCATACGCTGATGCAGGCTATCGCTCGAGTAAACCGCACCTATGCAAAAAAAGAATGCGGCTTTGTAGTCGACTACTTTGGTCTATCGAACTATCTTATCGAAGCCATGGAAATGTTCAGCAGTGATGATGTCGACGGCACTTATCAAAGCCTCAAAGATGAAATCCCCAAGCTAAAAGCAACACATACCCTCGCCATTTCATTTTTTAGACATATCAAGAATAAAGACGTTGATAGCTATGTGCTTGCACTAAAAGATGAAGCCATTCGAGCACAGTTTGATATGGCATTTAAGCGATTTGCAAAGCAAATGAACATCATTCTGCCCGATGTAGCCGCAGCGCCATTTTTAGCGGATATGAAACTGCTAGGTAAAGTCCATAATGCTGCACGAAACCAGTACCGAGATGCAGGTTTGGATATGAAGGACATTGGCGCTAAAGTGCGTAAGCTGGTGGACGAGCATATTTTAAGTACAGGCGTTGATCCCAAAATACCGCCTATTGACCTACTGGCAGCAAATTTTAAAGAAAGTATTCGACCAGAAAAATCGACTGAATCTAAAGCCTCAGAAATTGAAAGCGCGATTAAGCACCATATTACCGTCAAGCTTGAGGAAGACCCAGAGTATTACAAATCTCTCAGCCTAAGACTCAGAGACATTATCGAGAAGACCGCAGGGCAATGGGAACAGCAATTAGAACTGTTATTGTCTATGGTCGACACGATTGAGATTGACCGTCGTAGAGCCGCAAAAGATGCAGGGCTTTCCGAAACTGAGTATGCCTTCTACAACATACTTACCGCTGAAGTGACCAAAACAAGCGACATTGAAGTCATAGACGAGCACCAGTTAATTGAGATAAAGACGATCACTCAAAACCTTGTTGCCATGTTTGATGAAGCGACTCAAATAGTCGACTTTTTCAACAAGGGAGATGAGATAAAACGGTTGAAAAAAGAGATAAAACGCGCCGTTATTGATGCATCATTTAGCAACGTAGAATTGATCTCCAACCTGCAAGATAGATTTATGGAATTGGCAAAACACAAGTTTAATAAGCAATGACCACCAGCATGAAACAAGCCGAATTCATTCAAGCTAAAGGGTATCAAGCACGCATTACCCGAACCACGAGAGCCAAAACTGCCTCCATTAAAGTTGAAGAAGGCATGGTTAGCGTGGTCGTGCCCAAGGCATTACCAATAGAACGAATCGAGCGAATATTACAAGAAAAACACCAATGGATTATCGATAAGATTGCCCTACACAAGGTACTCACTACCTCATCTGAAAAGCAGTTTGTCTCTGGTGAGGCAATTCCATACCTTGGCCGTAATTACCGCTTAAAGGTACATGCAGGCAGTTTTGAGCCAGTAAAGCTGGTGCAAGGACGATTAGTCGTTACTGTTCCCGAAGGTTCCGCCCGTTCAAACTTAGTGAGAGAAGCACTCATAGGCTGGTATAAACGCAGTGCATTGCTCAAGCTCAAGGAAAAGGTGCGCCGTTATGCAAAAGTAATGGGAGTCGCGCCTAAATCAGTCAATATCAAAACCTTTAAAAGCCGTTGGGGTAGCTGCAATCCTAAAGGTGATTTAGATTTTAACTGGATTATTGTTATGGCTCCTAACCGCATCGTCGACTATGTGGTTGTCCATGAATTGTGCCATCTAAAGCAACTAGACCACTCCCCACTATTTTGGAAAGAAGTAGAGCGGATAATGCCTGATTACGTAGAATGCAAAGAGTGGCTGAGGGAGAACTCCCAGTTGTTGGTTGTATGAGCGGAATACCTAACACAGTTATTCTTCTGGGTTCATCACCTTATTCTATACGACCAATGTTAGCCATATAGCTAACCTTTGCTTTTTACACTATGATGTTAGCCATATAGCTAACTTTTGCTGGTGGATATATGTCAGATAGACAAGAGATTGGTGACGCAGTAAGTGAGAGTAGAAAGTCGCTAGGTTATACACAGCAGCGTTTAGCTGAACTCACTGGTATCAATAAAACGACTATTTCTGAGATTGAAAATGGCCACTTCACTGGCTCGTTCGATATCTTTGAACGCTTGCTTGATGCCGTTGGTTTGCAGTTTGACGTGATACCAAAGCAACACAAACTGCCAGATTGGGATGAAATTGATAGTTTGTTTTCGGAGGATAAATAATGACCTCTGAATCGAGCTTACCCACTAAAATCACCAACATCACGGTTTGTTCCGACAATACAGAGCTAGGTGTTTTAACCCATGGCTCAGTGCATCATTATCAGCCTACGCAAGATAAGCGTTACGTATCACTTACCATGACCCAAAAAGGTATGGATGGTTATGCTTCTGGCGCATTGCATCCAATATTTGCGCAAAACCTACCTGAAGGCTTTAACCGCCGTTTCATCGCAGAGAAACTAGCGCGATATGCAAAAGTAAACGACATGTATTTACTTGCACTGCAAGGCGAACATAGCGTTGGCATGCTTTCTTATCAAAGTGAGCTAGCCTTGCCTGAGACTGAGTCCGTTTCGCTTAGTGATATCTTGTCATACAACAGCGCAGAACCACTGTTTCCTCAATTATTAGAAAAGTATTACCTCAGAAACTCACTCGCAGGTGTACAGCCGAAGGTTAGCATCCCGAGTGCTGGCACGATTAAAACCAGTCGAACCATTGAGCAAAAAGATTTAATTGTTAAATCATTCGACGCCGAGTTTCCGCTGCTGACTGTTAATGAATTTGTTTGTATGGAAGCTGCGCGCCATTGCGGACTTGAGCCACCTAGAACCTACCTATCAGAAAGTTTAGAGACATTTGTGATAGAGCGCTTTGATAGGGCTGATGATGGCACAAAGCTAGGTTATGAGGATTTCACCACCTTACTGAAGAAGTCCAATGACCCAGACGCTAAATACAGTAGTAGCTATGAAACTCTGCTTAAGGCGACACACTTGTATACCAACAGCCAAGCGGAAGTTGAGAAAATATATCAGTACATTGTATTTAACTGCTTAATTGGTAATGGTGATGCGCATTTGAAGAACTTTGCGCTGCAATACACCTCTGACATGTCCCATATTTTTGTATCGCCACCGTTTGATGTCACCCACACTCTTATTTATGACGCTATCGATAACAAAATGGCGCTCAAACTGTCGAATAGTAAGGCTTTTCCTGATGAGTCACATTTGCTGAAATTGGCTGAAGGTGAACGGTTTAGGATCAGAAAGGCAAAAGAAATTATTGAGTCCATCTGCGATGGCATTATGGACTACCTAAAATACTCTAATGAAGTTCAGCTCTTTGGAGGATTACGTGAGTCAATTGAACGCTCAGTATCGAGTGTTCTCACACCAACTTACTCAACTAAAAATTACCGCCATGATAGGAAAAAGAAGTTTGAATAAAACCGTTAATTCAAACCTCAGCTGATACCTACACTATAAAAACAAGGAGCTAGATAGCCGAAAGTCTGCACCAGAATAATCTATTGTCGATCCTATCGATCCACAATCAGTGGCAGCGCCACCAGACAATAAACAACATATCAATGCCGGACAAAAGCATACAACTAACTTAAGGATCTGAAAATGCTATTTATCGTAAATGGTATGGTGGATTTCTTTGATATAAGAACCACCGATTTTGAATCAATATATGAAGCTGTTACTTATGAGATTTCCCCAGTAAGCATGAAGGCGGCAGTAAAATCACTTCTGGTCGGTAAACATGACGGCCTTGGTGGCGCAATAATGGATGACAGCGGCTCTCCATTTGCTATATATCAAGCGCTTATAGCTAGTGGCTACGAAGTTGTTACGTTTGATGATGAGTTTCTGGAGCAACTGCAAGTTCATAACGAATCAATGGACATTATTGATGATGAGCCTGAAGGCGTTGAAGATGGTCGACACCCACTTGACATTACGATGTATTAAAACTGAATCATTCAAGAAATATTTGCCAGAACAAGTAAAGCGACCCAACACTCATTTGAGCCGCTTTCGTTCTGTTATTTTAAACGTTTACATAGATTTCAATTTTTGCCGAAGTTCCTGAAAACTAGCCCCCCAGTAATAACGTTGATTACCACACATAGGACAAGAACAAGTACATGGCGTTTTTAAACATATACCTAAAAACTGTGCAGAGCCTTTAGGGCTACCACCCCAATAGGTAACCCGAGATTTTTTGAGTCGCGCTTTGTGATGGCGACGAATTGCACGTTTTGAAATTTTCACTTTTATACTCCCGAACAGGACTTACTATTCGGGTGGCCACTCCTTCGAATGACCACCACAGCCTGAGCCGAGATTTATCTGAAAATGCCATACTTTACGTCCGTAAATATAATTTTATGCAAGAGGGCTTCCTGCGTATCAATCTGCTACAACATCTTGTTATTTATATAGATATAGCAATTCCCGCAACCACAGCACACATCACTTGTACTTTTCTGGAATTATAACGAGAAGAGGGTCTTCTACATCGTCATCATCAAAAAAACTTGTCTCTGAATTAGCATCTTCATAATCAACACCTCGTTTCAATATAAAATCATCGCCCACTGATTCCGTATTTACGAAAAAAGATGTCCAATCTTTACTAGTCGCCTGTGCAAGCTCATATGCATGTTCTGTATGCTCGGCAAAACCTTTCAAAGGATCGTCGCTTCCTTTCAATAGTGTTCTATTCACAACCAAACTCCAAATATGATTGACCACTCAAAATAACAGGTGCTAAAAACAAAGGCTTTAATTATTTCACTCATAAAACAGTTTATAAATTTCACTATTATTATAAAAACTATCGCTTATAACTATCTGTCCCTTTAGCAATCCTAGCGGCCGTGGTTGCATCGTTTTCTCATATTGAACCAATTTAGCAACTGGCTCACCAGCCTGAGTGATAATGACTTCTTCACCGTTAGCAGCAAGACCCACCAGCTTAGATAAGCTTGCTTTTGCCTTATTAATGCTGACTTGCATAGGTTACATCCACTGCCCGAACAAAATGTGTTCAAATTTTATGCTATTCGCTTCAATATAGAAACGTTATCCGGCTTATCCGTCAGAAGATCTAAACGCTCTACCCACATATCTAATGCCGCTTTCTTTTCTGGAAGGTATTGGCTGCGGTTGTAAATTGCCATAACTCCACCAAGTGCGTGACCTAAAAGCTGTTCAACCACATATGGCGCAACACCCAAGTCATTCAGTTTAGTCGCAAAGCTTCGACGTAAATCATGCAATGTCCAAGATTCTTGATGCTTTAACCAACTACATATTTTCCGACCGGAACCACTTACGGTTTCAGCACTTTTTAGCTCACCTAAAAGATAGCCAGTTTGACCATGACGCCTATATAAAAACTCGATCAAGGGCTTAATTCGCTCAGGTATTGGGCGAGTAATGAGAGTATTAGTCTTACTGTGGCTTTTAGGCACAGTCCAAATTCCTCGATCTAAATCCCACTCGTCAAACTGAGATAATCGTAACTCTTGAGTACGCGCACCGAAAACTATCAATAATTTACATAATTGACGCATGTAGAAAGAAACCTTACGCCCCTCAAGCAAAGTAAGCAGATCAGTCAACTCAATATCTGACAGCACTCTATCCTTTTTATTTTGCTTTTTGCCTACGTCCGTACCGATAAGATCGTCAAGTGCATGAGTGATTGCATAACGCCGCACACGACAAAACCTCAGAGCCTGCTTAGCACTTTGTAATACGTAACCCGCAGCAACAGGTGCAGGTCTTTGTTTGAGACTAGGTACGCCTCGTCTTATACGGTCAAAGCACTCTATCCAATGACGAGTTTCAGTGTCCACAAGCGAATAATTCCCTATATAGGGATAAATATGTTTTGCAAACTGCGCTCTATTCTTATCAACATTGACTCTATTTTCTTCAGCATATTCTTTAAGCCAATACTCTAGGGCTTGCTCAACAGTGACGGGTAGTAACGACTCTTGCCTTGTCATACTTCGCTTTAGCTTTGGATCATGCCCTTGGGCTAACCATGTACGACACTCTTCCATTGCATCTCTGGCTTGCCTGAGAGATAAGTCTGGATAGTCGCCTAAATCTATTCGTTTATTTTGTCCATTGATCTTATAGCGAAACTGAAATCTTAATTTACCAAGTACTGAAACACGAACTCCCAATCCTTTACCGTCTGTTAGGGTAAAAGCTTCAGTCTGCGGCTTCCCGTTATATGAACGTAAAGTGGTCTCATAAATCATAAGTTTTGAGCTCTTTTATGGTGAGATTTGGGCTCTATTCCATGACCCCCATATGTACCCCCATATGTACCCCCATATGTACCCCCATTTAACCATAGCAACCAAAACAAGCCAATACCTACAAGAACAAGAAAACTCACTAACCATTGATAAACAAAGGAATAAATCGACAAACCAATAAGTATAAAAACAACCAAAAACACCGCTTTCGATTGTACGGCATGAACTAATCCGCAAGGATTAAGCTGTTGTATTGAGAAAAGAAAAGGCCTGAGGAGATTCAGGCTTTTTTGCTTTCTGATGTCCCGTCCTGAAATACGTTGACATAAAGAGGACTTCTTTATGACAACATCAATTAACTCAAGCCGTAAGCGCACACAACGAGATTACACCTTAGCCTTTAAATTAGGCGTTGTAGAGCGTGTTGA
>NZ_JALBYT010000049.1:0-20913 GCF_022690845.1 Shewanella sp. N2AIL
CTGCTTCAAGTTTGAATTCAGCACTAAATGTTTTTCTGGTTGTCGATCTCATGTGTTCACCTAAGGTCATCTATGAGGCAATAATATCACCTCTATTTAGGTGGCCAAAATTAGTGTGCCACTACAGAGTTACACAGTCACCATCATGCTTGGTTTGCCACGCCTCACACGCCAACTAAGACATCATTCACCAACACTATGAGCTTAGCTGCGTCTAGCGACCAAAATCAATAGACAATCCACACCGACCCATAGCACAACCTTGACGCGAGCCATCGGGTTTTAAGTTATAATGCATTTAAAAATCAGCCTGTTAATTCTAAAACTTTTTAGCCGTAGGTTTTACATTGTCATTGACTCACTCTGAACAAGATATCAAGCACAGTTGGTTTGGCCATTTCTTTATTGGCAAAGCTGATGCGGTAAAACTCAGCGCCAGTGGTATTAGCATTAATCGCACTAAAGGCGGCTTTTTTGCTCACTCTCGCAGCGCTAATGAAGTTGCCGCTGACGAACATTTTACTTGGCAGCAGCTCGACTCCCCGCCGGTTTTTACCTTGAGTCCGCTCGGATACTTGCTCAGTTTCACTGTATCTGGTAAAGCCTATCAACTGCCGTTTCTAAGCTATTTTGCGCAGCATCAATTTGGCAACGAAATCGCACTGCTTTGGGCGAATGCTAATGGGGCGCGCATTGCTGAGTTAGTGGCGAAAGTCGATAAAATACTGGCACACACTTATTTACGTGAATCACGTTTAGAAATGATACAAGCCAGAGTCGCGCGCGAATATCAGCGTTGGTTCCCTTGGTGTGAAAACCTGCCATTAGCGACACATTTACGCTCTGTGTTAGCGAGGCTTAAGCAAATCCACCACTGGACCCGCGCCGATGTAAAGCAGTTGCGCGAAGATTACGTTCAGTCTCAGCTTGTTAAATTTGCCGACTATTTTGAGCAGGTAGAATCTAACCCCTTAACCGAAAAACAGCGCCGAGCTTGTATTATCGATGATAATAATAACTTGCTATTGGCAGGTGCAGGCACGGGCAAGACCAGTGTGATGGTCGGGCGAGCAGGATATTTGCTTAAGAGTGGTCAAGCAAAACCCGATGAAATACTGCTGTTAGCCTATGGCCGTCAAGCGGCTGACGAGATGGATGAGCGGATTAAAAACAAGCTTGGCACTGAGGATATCAAGGCGAGTACTTTCCACAGTTTAGGCTTAAAAATTATCGCCGATGTTGAGCGCGCTAAACCCAGTTTGTCCCCTTGGGCAGAGGATGACAAAGCCAAAGCGCTGTGGGTGCACAACACCCTTGAGACTTTGATTGAAGATGAGGCTTACCGTAAACAACTTTTCGAGTACTTCAGCCGTTTCTATTATGTTGAAAAAAGCCCGTTCGAGTTCGATGTGGAAGGCGAGTATTTTCAATACTTGAATGATAACGATATTCGCACCCTTAAAGGTGAGCGAGTCAAAAGCTTTGGTGAGCTCTACATTGCCAACTGGCTATTTAGCAATGGCATCGAATATGTTTATGAAACTAAGTATGAGCATGATGTGCGCAGTATTGATTTTCGTCAGTATCAACCCGATTTCTATCTGCCTGAATACCAAGTTTATCTTGAATACTATGGTATTGATGAACACCAGCATACCGCCCCTTATATCGACAACCAAAAGTACTTGGAATCGATGGCATGGAAACGCCAACTACATAAACAACATGGTACTAAGTGTGTTGAACTATTTTATTACCAACATAAAAACGGGTCGTTAGTCGGTAAGCTTGAGCAAGCTTTACAGGTCTTTAAAGTGCAATACGCCCCTTTACCCGATGAAGCCATACTCGCCACCCTGCATGAACTAGGCCGCGTGACTGAATTGGCAAAAATGTTTAGTCAGCTGATTGGGCTGTATAAAGCAGCTTGCCTTGATGAACATGGCCTTGAGGGGGTATTTGCCCGCGCCGCCGATGCTCAGCAGACCCGTAAGGCATTCGAACTGCTTGAGCCCATAATCACGCGCTATGAGCAACATTTAGCAATAAATGGCGACATTGATTTTGAGGACATGATTGGCAAAGCGCTGACGTATCTACAACGCGGGCAATTTATTAGCCCGTGGCGTTTCATTATGGTGGATGAGTTCCAAGATATTTCAGAACCACGTGCCCGCTTAGTGCGTGCCTTGAGGGATTCCTGTGCGCTCCATTCTAAAGCGCAGGCGTCTTTATTTTGTGTCGGGGATGACTGGCAGGCGATTTATCGCTTTAGCGGCGCAGATGTGAGTTTAACTACGCATTTTACTCACTATTTTGGCCCAACAGCCCAAAGCGACTTAGATCTGACTTTTAGGTTTAACAGTAGTATTGGGCAAGTCGCCACTCAGTTTGTTACCCAGAATCCCACGCAATTGAGCAAGGATATTCGCTCCCTCACTCAGGTCGCCTCCCCCGCGGTTTCAATATTACGCCGCGGAGAAAACGAACCGCCCAGTAAAGATGAGCCAAGCCCAAATGCATTGAAACAAGCATTAACGGCGATAAATGCAAGGATAAACGCCGGAAGTGACAAACTTAGCAGCTTACCAAGCGTCTATTTGCTGGCACGTTTCTGGTTTCAGTTACCCGATAAAACCCAAGTTAACCAACTTAAAGCTAAATATCCCAACGTGAAGATTGAGTGCCAATCTTTTCACGCTTCGAAAGGGAAAGAGGCCGATTATGTGGTGATCATGGGGATGAAGACGGGAATGCATGGCTTTCCGTCGATGAAAATTACGCCGCCGATACTGGATGCTTTTTTACCTAAAACTGAAGCGTTTGAATTTGCAGAAGAACGCCGACTATTTTATGTCGCATTAACGCGGGCAAAACACCGCGCCTATGTGATTGCCGATATGACAGATGTGAGTCCTTTCGTCACTGAACTGCTTACAAAAGACTACCCAATTGAACAAGATGAGTTCAGCACCTCTTTAGTACAAAGGTTATTTAAAGAAGTAAAATGCGTGCGTTGCAGCACGGGAACGATTAAGCCTAGAACGGGAAATTTTAAATCGTTTTATTCTTGCTCACACTTTCCCCTGTGCGATCACAAGGAGCAAGGCTGCGAACTCTGCGCTAGCCCAATGACCCGCACACGCTTTGCTGGCTTTAAGGTATGTTTGAATGAGAACTGTGGTCATATAGCACCACTTTGTAGCCTCTGTGGCGGCGATATGCTGTTAAAGGATGGTCGATTCGGCCCCTTTTGGGCCTGTCGCAATTACCGCGGGCAAAACCTACCCAGTTGTACGAATACACTAAACAAGGCCAAGTTATCGCTACCAAATTAAGTGATAAAAAGCGAAACACTTTGGCATTTTCGTCAATCTGTATTTCAAGGTTACGAGAGCCAATTTGCAACTCCAAGCTAAGGCGGCCACCTACTCCTTAAGAGATATTTTATTCAGTTAACTGTGACATCATCAGCAAATCCTGAGTATTTTAGTCGGGTTTAGTTGCTACGCATTAAAGCTGCAAATAATATGAATGTAAATTTATTGCTGCTTTGGAGCTATTCATGTCTGCTACTTCTACCCCAAAAGATGCACAAGCCACTGGCCATGGAGTGGATTCTCAACCTCGCCATGATGCACAACTTGGTCAAGGTTTTCCGCTTAGTGAGAGCGCTCAGGATAACCACTGGCTGGAAAGAAAAGTCGGTGAGTTAGTTGCCGAAGATTTTCGCCGCGCCCATGTGTTCAGCCAATTTGGTATCGATTTCTGTTGTGGCGGCGGTAAACCGCTGTCGATCGCCTGCGAGCGTGCAGAAATAGATCCCGCAAAAGTGGTTGCTGCGCTGAATGCGGTAACACTGACTGGCAGCAAAGAAGATGAATTGAATCAATTACCCTTAGATCTACTTATTGAATATATAGAATCAACGCACCATCAATACGTGCGCGAAAAAGCACCGTTATTGGTCGAATACTCCGAGAAGATGGTCCGCGCCCACGGTGAGCACTATGCCGAAATAGTTCCCTTTGCGGGTTGGGTACGTGCTTTAGTAGAAGACCTGATGCCGCATTTAATGAAAGAAGAGAAAATACTGTTTCCGGCGATACGCGGTTTAAGTCAAGCAGAGCACATTGAAACTTGCTTTGGCCATATTGGTAATCCCATCAATGCGATGCAGCACGAACATGAAGAAGTCGGTTTGATCTTGCAAAAATTACACGAGCTCACGAACGACTTCACGCCACCGGAACATGCTTGCACTACGTGGCGTGTGTGTTATGCCACGCTAGCGGAATTTGAGGCTGATTTACATCAGCATATTCACTTAGAAAACAATATTCTATTTCCTAAGGCATTAGGTCTCGCTCAATAATCGATTAAATGTTGCTGCTGTGATGTCCCTTAAATTTCGGATCATCTGCAGAATTTTAAGGCTGGACCTAGGTCTGGCCTTTCAATTGTTGACGTGCTACAACAAGTCATGTGTCGCTGACGGATAAGCTGCCATGACATTTCAATCATTTGCACTCGATGATATTGCCGATTTACACGAATCGGCACAAGTAGAGTTTAAACTCGCCGGTGGCCGCGACGGCCAAGGTCAATTACCCGAAGATATTTGGGCTACTTATAGCTCCTTTGCCAACACTTTGGGTGGCGAGATCATCCTAGGGGTGCGCGAAGAACGTGGCCATTTCAGCATTCAAGGCATTCCCAATCCGCTTCCTGTTTTACAAGAGTTTTGGGAGATACTCGATAATCCTAGCCGTACTAGCCATAATATTTTGGCGATTTCAGATGTGCAGATTATTGAAATTATGAATAAAAAGCTGATTCGCATCCGTGTACCGCTGGCGCCAGAGCAGCTCAAACCTATCTATGTCGGCGGCGATCCTTACACTGGGAGTTATTTTAGGGTGGGAGATGCCGACATGCATGCGAGCCGTCGGCAGGTCAATCTACTGTTACGCCGCGCCCATCTTTGCATGAAGCAGCTCAAGGCGCGTTAATCCGACATGTTATTACGTCAAAATCCAGCTAACAAATAACCGCCCATGGCAGCAATCGCTGCGCCCGTGACACGCATTAGGTTACGTTGTCCTGTCATCCGCTGCATTCCAAGGCCTATCATTACGCCGCCTAAATGGATGACCGCAGTGCCAAATAAAAATCCTAGGGCATACAAAACCGGGCTTGCCAATGCTGGCATTTCGGCGCCGTGGGCATGCCCGTGGAAAATCGCAAATACGCCAACAAATGCCATGGCGAATAACTGTGGAATTTGACGATCAAAAGCGATGGCAAGACCGAGTAACAATACCGAGAGGGCGATGCCGATTTCAACGAAGGGAACGGCAATGGCGTATAAACCTAAAATCCCGCCCACTAACATAAAGACAACAAAAGCGAGGGGCACTGTCCAAATCGCGCGGCCACCGAGCTGGGTGCTCAACATGCCCACACTTAACATAGCGAGCAAGTGATCAAATCCCAAAACCGGATGATTAAAACCTGACATGAAACCGCCACCCGAATGGATCTCATGGGCCGATACCGGCGCTATCCAACATAAAGTGAGCAGTAATAACAACCCGATACGCGCCATAACACAGCCTTAGTCAGTGACTTCAGTAATATTAGGCTTCACTCTAGTGCAAATTTTGGGAACAAACCTTGATTTCAATCACTCTGGATTAGCAAAGAGGCAGATTCAACGCTGCCCACAGAGTTAGTTTACGTCGATAGCCAGCACTTTGATTAACGCATCGAGAGCATTAATTTCTAAATGGGGTAACAAGGCCGCAATAGGTAAGGAATCGACTCGGCCAAAACTCGGATTCAACCACACAGACTGGCACCCAGCCAACCGCGCACCACGAACGTCGGCATTCATACTGTCGCCAACATGCAGTAAATGCTGCGGTGCAATATTTAATCGCGAGCAGGCCAATTCGAACATGTCTTTGGCGGGTTTCATATGCACGCCATTGCCTGGATGCAACACAAACTCGAAGGCATCGCCTAAACCAATTCGCTCGGCATCCACATTGCCATTGGTGATGCCGATTAATCTAAAATGTTGCGATAAGCGTTTGAGTAACAGGAGCACTTCGTCAGATACTTGAAAATGGCTGCGATAAAAATAAAAACACGCTAATCCTTGCTCAGCGCCGCGTTCGGCTTCAACGGCCGAATACCCTAGCTGTATTAGCCCTTGGCGAAGCGTTGCTAAACGGGCTGCGCTGGTGTCGTGGGCTAGCTCGCGATTTTGCTGCAGTAGTTGCAGTTTTAGCCTGCGCCAATCATGGGTTTGCCACGCCTGCGACAATGGATAAGTCTGCAACAGAAACGTCGCCAGCTCAGCTTCGGCATTTAAAATATGCGGTAGATTGTCGTACAGGGTATCGTCGAGATCGAAACTGATCGCTTGAATATTTTGAGGTCTAAGATAGCAACGCATTATTTATCCTGTGTTTTTTTCGCTCTAGGATGGGCGTTATCATACACCTTAGCCAAGTGTTGGAAATCCAAACTGGTATAAATTTGCGTGGTCGCTAGGTTCGCATGGCCCAATAATTCTTGCACCGCCCGCAGATCGGCGCTCGCTTCTAACATGTGAGTAGCAAAGGAATGACGCAGTTTATGTGGATGTACGCGCACCGATAATGCCTGTTCTTGCCCCCATTTCGCCATCCGCGCCTGAATACTACGATGGGAGAGTCGCTTGCCCTTTTCGGTCACAAATAAGGCGTTATCTTCGCAGGGGATCCGCTTTCGGCAATTGAGCCAATTCAGCAAAGCAGCAATCGCTAAACGACCGACAGGGACGATACGTTCCTTATTGCCTTTACCTAAGACTCGCACTTCTTTCAAATCGTATTGCACACTGGATAAATTAAGCGCGGCGAGTTCTGCTAAACGTAAACCACTGGAATAAAACAATTCCATCATGGCCTTATCCCGCAGGCTTAGGGGATCTGTACCTTCAATGTCGAGCAAGTGACTGATCGCATCGACATCGATATTCTTCGGCAGCGGTTTGGCTTGTTTGGGAGCACTTAAGCCTTTGGCAGGATTAAGCTCGATCACACCTTCGCGCAGCAGAAATTCACCCCATTGTTTTACCGCAGATAAACACAAAGAAAGCGATCGCGGGCTTAAGCCTTTGCGGTGCAATTTGGCCAACACTTGCTGCCAATGCTCGCGACTTACATTGAGTAGATGCACGCCTTCGGGCAAGAGATCGCTTCCGCGATTAAGCTCGTAAAGGTAATTACGTACTGTATGGGCCGACAACTGCCGCTCGGTGCTCAGATAGCGTTCAAAGGTTTGTAACCATTGAGTATTAAGCGCCGACACTTCGGCTGTTTGCGTACTCATATCGGTTTCCTCATGGGTTTTGCTAAGCCTTGAGTGAGCACAATCGCTCGACAGCCGTTACAGCTTAGCGAGCATGTGCGCCAGCAAACGCCGCAGTTGTTCCAGCAGCATGTTATCCATATCAGGATGAAAATGGGTGGCATCTTGGCTGGCAATAGCAAAAATGACTGGGTTGTCTTCCGACAATTTCGTCAGTGCTACTGACCCCACTTCGCTACCAAATAGGCGTTTAGCCTCTTGCTGCGTGAGTCGGCCAAAATAGTGACCTTTATGCAGCCTTTGATCCCATATTGCCTTCATATCGGTATCGAGCACGCTGATCAAACGCACATGGCTGAAATTAAACTGTAATTTTAAACTGTCGGCCAACACTTCTTTGAGTGACACAAGATCGGCACAATTTAATAGCTGGAAGGATAACTCAGTATTGAATTGGTAAATCTTCTCGTTACGCGCCGCCATGGTTAACAGGCTAGTGATTTCTTCTTCCAACTGGCTCACTCGCTGGCGCAGCATTTCTTGGCGACGTTCCACCAAAGAGATGGCGCCGCGTTCCATGTGAGGCAAGCGCATTGCCAGCAGCAGCTCGGGATAGCGATTAAAAAAGTCAGGATTATCCAGCAGATATTCGCGAATAATCAACTCATCGAAAGGCACATCCGTCTGCGGCATCAAGGGCTCTGTCATAACTGAATTTGTCCATCGTAAACGTGCTGCGCGGGGCCCGTCATCCACAAAGGTTTACCCTCGCCTTCCCAGTTGATGGTTAAGGTGCCGCCGGGTAAATCCACCCGCACTTGCTGGCCGAGCTTTCCTTGCACTTGACCTACAACTACAGCTGCACATGCGCCTGTGCCACAGGCCAAGGTTTCGGCCGCGCCGCGCTCATACACCCGCAGCTTAATGTGGCCTGAGTCTACGACCTGCATAAATCCCACATTCACACCGCGCGGAAAACGCTCATGCTTAGTGAGCATGGCACCAATTTCAGCGACAGAAGCGCTCGCCACATCTTCAACGTCGAGCACACAATGGGGATTACCCATAGAAGCCGCGCCACACAAAAAGGTTTGCATCGGTGTTTGCAGTAAATAGGTTTTTTCAGGTTTCTTGGCTTTGAAGGGGATCTGACTCGGTTCGAGGATCGGCACGCCCATATTTACGGTAACAGTACCGTCTCGCTCTAAGCGCAGAGTCATCTTGCCAGACGAAGTACTGACACGGATTTTACTCTTATTTGTCAGGCCTTTATTACGCACAAAACGGGCGAAACAGCGGGCGCCATTACCGCATTGTTCGACTTCAGAGCCATCGGCATTGAAGATGCGATAATGAAAATCTAAATCGGGATCATAGGGCGGCTCAACTAAGAGTAGTTGGTCGAAACCTATGCCAAAGTTACGGTCGGCTAAACGGCGGATCTGCTCAGGCGAAAAGAACACGTTCTGCGTGACCCCATCGACCACCATAAAATCGTTGCCCAGTCCGTGCATCTTAGTGAATTGGATCAAGATACTTATCCTTTAAGCCGAGGCGCCGCTCATAAAGTATGAAACCAAGCGCCTGAATCAATATAATTTTTCTAGTTTACGGCAGGAGTTGCTCACCTTGCCAGAGCTGAGACAATTTTTCTCGCTCACGTACTAAGAAAGCCTGCTCACCATCCACCATCACTTCAGCCGCACGAGGACGCGTGTTGTAGTTAGAAGCCATGGCAAAACCATAGGCACCACTCGAACGCACCGCCAGTAAATCACCCGCGGCTAACGCGAGCTGGCGATTTTTACCTAAAAAGTCACCGGTTTCGCACACTGGGCCAACAATATCAAACTCATAGGCCTCTGAGTCCCTTGGCACGACTGGGATAATATTTTGCCATGCACTGTAGAGTGCGGGACGAATCAAGTCATTCATCGCGCCATCGACAATCGCAAAACGTTTGTCGCTGTTTTCTTTTAGATAAAGCACCTGAGTAACAAAAATCCCCGCATTGGCGGCAATCGCACGGCCCGGCTCGAAGATTAGCTTCAGTTGACGGTCGCCCAAACTCGCCAATATGGCGGCGGCATACACATCAGGATGTGGCGGCGTTTCGGCATCATAGGTCACCCCTAAACCACCACCCACATCGAAATGCTCAATAACTATACCCTGCTCGGCCAAACGGTCGATTAACGCAAGCATACGATCCATCGCATCTAGGAATGGTTTGATTTCAGTCAGTTGTGAGCCGATATGGCAATCGACACCTTTCACTTTTAAATGTGGCAACGCATGGGCACGGGCGAAAACGATTTCAGCCTCATCCATAGCAATACCGAATTTGTTTTCTTTAAGGCCAGTCGAAATATAGGGATGGGTTCCCGCATCAACATCGGGATTAATCCGCAGGGACACAGGCGCCACTTTACCTAAACGACCTGCGACCAGATTTAACTGCTCAAGCTCAGCACTCGATTCAACGTTAAAGCAATAAATGCCCAGATTAAGTGCCTGTTCCATTTCAGCCGCAGTTTTACCTACGCCAGAGAACACTACTTTGGCGGGATCGCCGCCCGCTTCCATCACTCTTGCTAACTCACCGCCCGACACGATATCAAAACCACTGCCTAAACGTGCCAGCACATTCAGTACAGCCAAGTTCGCATTGGCTTTAACCGCGTAACAAATCAAATGTGGATGTTCTGCCACGGCATTATTAAAAGCATGCCAATGGCGCTCTAGCGTGGCGCGGGAATAGATATACAAGGGTGTGCCATAGGTTTGAGCTAAATCGGCAACCTGGCAGCCTTCGGCGTGCAGGGCATTTTGTTGGTAGAGAAAGTGATCCAATGTCTGATTCCTTACTGCGCTTTATCGCTGCGATAGTGATGGTCGTTGTAGTTATAGCGATTGTTATTGTTGTGTTTTTTGTGCTTCGATGGCTCTAATTTCGGTTTTAATCTCTTCCACTTCAGGCACAGTTTTAGCTTCATCAACCTTTTTAGGTTGATTTACCTCTGTGGCGGGCGAACGATAGAGGGGGCCTTTTTGGCCGCATGCCGTAATGAATAGGCTACCAAGCAATAACAATAAAAACAGTCTCATTTTTCTCAACATCTGTGCATCTGGTGACTAATGGCCTTATAATCGCACCCATCTTGACGAAAGCAAAGGACAGAAATGCATGGCCATGACAGATACAGAATTTCACCAGCTCGCCGATGACATGTTCCAAGCCATAGAAAATGCGATTGAAACTGCGATTGATGAGCAAGATGCCGATGTTGATATCGATGCCAGTGGCAACGTATTGCAATTAGAATTTGTTGATGGCTCTAAGATAGTGATCAACAAGCAAGAACCTTTGCATGAGATTTGGGTCGCCACACGCTTTGGTGGATATCACTTTGGTTTTGTTGAAGGTAAATGGATGGACGGACGTAATGGCGGCGAGTTTATGCCATTCGTGCAAGAGTCTATCGCACGCCAAGGCGGAATTGAGCTTAGCCTCTAATTTAATCAGTCGAAGCGCAAAGCCATAATAGTGCAGTGCCATAATAGTGCAGTGCCAAACAATAATGGGAGCCTTGGCTCCCATTATTTATGTTCAAAATCCTGCTTAAAACTCAGTGTCTTGATCGCTCACATCGATACCGAACGGCGCTACTGTTAACTCCCCCGCCACTCGCACTAGATGGAAAAACTGCGGAATATTAAACCGCGCCCGTGAAGCATAATGTTCATCGAACACATAATGGTGACTGACTTTATTCACTAATTCGGCCATGTTCGAGCCCGCCTGCACATAGTGACTCAGCTGATTTTCCTCATCGAGAATAAATACATCCAAATTATCGACTCGTTGACGTAGGAAATATTGAATCGCCCCTTTCGCCGCATAGTTCTGCACCACTTTAGGCATACTCGAAAAGGGATCGTCACCCAATTCAGGCCGCGGCAGCAGCACAAGATGACTACGGGATAACTGCTGATAAAAAGACTTAGCGTCGCTCAAATCCTGATAGGCCATGCCTAAGGGATTAAAAAAGATCCCATAACGAGTATGACTTATCTGTAGCGGCTGCACTAAAGTGCTGGATTGCTGCACTTTTTGGCACAAACGCATGGTTTGTTTTAATAGATTTTTCACTGCTAATTTAAGCTGTGGACGTAACTTCTGTGAACAGCTGATCACATCCATGTCCACGGGTAAGCTGGCCCGTCTTAGTCCCGGCGTCACAAAAGCTAAGGCTTGCAATACCGCCGTATCGCCTTCGAAGCGATGACACTGCCATTCACCCCAACTATTCAAGCAAATCGCATCTAACGCACCAAGCATATTGGCTTTTTTACGCCCGAGTGAGAACACGTTCGCATTCATCACATCGACCATCATTTCCTGTCCTTGCCATTCAATCGTGGGATCGCAATCCAGATTAAGCACGAAAATCAGCTTACGAAAATGCCATGGCTGGCATAAGTCACGTTTAGATACCCGCCAGTCGTGGTCGATAAAATTCAGTAACCGCTTAGAAGCTTCGGTAAGCCGTTTCGACTTTGCCTTACTCTGACCATATTCATGCCATTGCGTATCAGGCGTCGAAATTCCGTTTAGACATGCCCAGATCATTAAGGCGGATGGGGTTTTACCCTTACATATCGCCGACTCACCCAACAGATTTAGTGGCTGCGGCCCTTGGCGATAAAGATAATATTTCCGCTCGCGAGAGCTTGATACCATAGTCACTTCGGACTCGGCGACCGAGACACTCCACAGTAAATTCAGCTTAGCGATTTGGTCTTCATCTTGGCTAAAATAAGTGTGTAATTTACGAGTCAGCATGCCCAGTTCTTCAATCCGCAAGCCTTCATTAAGCTCATGGGTCGATGCAAAGCGCAGTAAAGTTTGGTAGCTTGCCAACAAAAGTTCATTCAACTGCTCGTTAAACCAATTGAGCTGACCACTGTGCCAATGTTCGCAATCGTCTAGGGTGCTGATCAAACTATCGGGCCATTGCCAATCCTGCACCAATTTTTGCAGTTTAGGATAACGCCAATCTTTGCCCTCTTGGGTTCGGCTCAAGTGCACGCCACATTTGAGATAAAAGCAGCGCCGTGCAATCTCAAGTCGACGGGTATCATTCTGCTTAAGCAAATAGGTTTCGATAATCTCGTAGATAGAGTAATAGGCATCATTCGATGTCGAAAAATCGCCAGCTAAAGTTTTCTGCCAGAGGCGATCACAAAGAACAGTTGAATGTGGATAATCGCTGGCATAAGCCTCGAGCAGCAATACTTTAATCAGCGCCTTATGGGGCTTTTCTAAGCCTTTATAGAGCTGCCATAGCGAAGCGCCAAAGTACTCACTCGCAGGTAATTCATGTACATCGCCTAAAAACAAGAGTGCGGGATTAAGTTTAGCGTCTGGCCACCATGCAATCGTTTTACCCGCCAGACGAATTTGACTACGATAAAATTCTTCCAGTAATAACCAGTGCTGAGTACTACCACTGTGCTCATGGGCCATGGCTGACTGGCAACCACGCTGCGTTTGATCACCACAAAACTGTTGCGGATGAACTAAGTAAAAGTTCACCTCAAACTGATACTCGGCAAACCATGCGGTCAATCTATCGGTTTTAATCCTGATCAGCGCTAACTCTTCAGGGCTTAAATCTGCCCTATGCACTAACCAAACATCGACATCGCTCTTGGTATTTTGGCCAAAGCTGCCAGTACTGCCCATAGCATAAACGCCATCAAAGGCATTGATGTCAGCTTCTTGAGTAATAAAGGGTAGCGAGAAAACATCGCAGGCTTGGGATTCAATTTCGCTAAGCTGATACTCATTAATTCCGCAGGGCGTATTAGCGGCATGATAGCCGGGATACTGAACGCTGTTCTGGTGGATTAAAAAGGGGATCAAATGGAATAAGTGTTTTTGCAGCGGCGATAGCAAAGCCAAGGCGCGCGCAATGCGGACCTTATTAAGTCGTTCAGCTATATCAGGAAACTGTATTTGCCGATCCATTCAAAAACACAACACTTAGACACTTATGAGAAGTGTGCTCATGTTAACACTTTTGCAAACACGAGCAACTATATGTGAAGCGCATCACACTTTCACGCCATGTAGAACATCGCCGACTTCAAAGAATCGATACGGCTTCCTTACATAAACGATTTGCCAATGTTAGCATTGGTGCAACTAAGATCTTTGATGGAAACTAGGCATGTCTGAGAACCGCATACGTATCGCAACCCGCAAGAGTCCGCTGGCCATGTGGCAAGCTGAATTTGTTAAAGCCGAATTAGAACGCATTCACCCTGGTATTGTGGTGGAGTTGCTGCCAATGAGCACTAAAGGCGACGTTATCTTAGATACGCCGCTAGCCAAAGTAGGCGGTAAAGGTTTGTTCGTCAAAGAGCTTGAAGTCGCTATGTTAGACGATCTTGCCGATATCGCCGTGCACTCAATGAAAGACGTGCCAGTCGACTTCCCTGAAGGCTTAGGCCTTGAAGTGATTTGCGAGCGCGAAGATCCCCGCGATGCCTTTGTATCGAATTTATATAAATCGATCAGCGAATTACCATTAGGCGCAACTGTGGGCACCTCGAGCCTACGTCGTCAATGTCAGATACGTGCATCACGTCCCGACCTCATCATCAAAGATTTACGCGGTAACGTTGGAACTCGTTTAGCTAAGCTTGATAACGGCGAATACGATGCCATTATTCTTGCCGCTGCAGGCTTAATCCGTCTGAAATTGTCTGAGCGTATTGCCAGCTTTATTTCTGCCGAAGAATCCTTACCCGCCAACGGCCAAGGCGCTGTGGGTATCGAATGTCGCATCAACGACGAACGTGTTAAAGCGCTACTGGCGCCATTAGAGCATTTAGAAACTCGCTACCGTGTTCTTGCCGAGCGCGCGATGAACACTCGCCTTGAAGGTGGATGCCAAGTGCCGATTGGCGCATTTGCTGAAATCGATGGTGACGAGATGACGCTACGCGGCCTAGTCGGTAACCCAGATGGCAGTGAAATCATCGAAGGCGTGATCACAGGTCCAAAAACCGAAGCCACGCAATTAGGTGTTGCCCTTGCTGAAGAGTTACTCAGCAAAGGTGCCAAAAGCATTCTCGACGCCGTTTACGCTAAAGCCTAAGTCAATGAAAGTCTTACTGACGCGCCCCGAGGGGCGCAATCAGTCCATGGTCGATGCCTTGAATGAACGAGGCATTGCTCACTGGGTCACACCTCTGCTGTGTGTCGAAGCAACGCCCGCTATCGCAACGAATACCCCGCATCCTTTGGCACACGCCGATATGATTATCTGCATCAGCGCCAATGCTGTGACTTTTGCGGATAACGCCTTAACTACTACAAATCCACCCCATAAAGCTTGGCCTCCAGCTCAGTACTTCGCGGTAGGGCATGCGACTTGGGACGCATTAAACCAGCTCGGTATTTCGGCCCTAGAAGCCCCTGATGACTGTCAGCAGACCGAAGGGCTACTCACGCTCGCGCCGCTGCAAGAGATTAAAGGTAAGCAGATTACTATTATACGTGGCGTCGGTGGCCGCGAAGCCTTAGCCGAACAACTGGCTGCGCGCGGTGCACATTTGCGCTATTGGGAAGTGTATCAACGAGCTTGCCCGCCACTCGATGGTCAACAGTTAGCTCTGCAATGGCAAGCCTTCGGAATAGACACGATTGTGGTGACCAGCGGTGAAGTACTGGATAACCTGATTAATTTAGTGCCAAAAGAGTTATTTGCATGGCTGCGCTCATGTCATATCATAGTCCCAAGTAACCGAGTAGAAGCTCAAGCTCACGCCTTTGGTATAACCCAAGTCACCAATGCCAATGCCGCCAACAGCAAAGCCGTGCTAAACGCCCTTAAACTCTAAGCGCTATTTAGCCCGATTTTACTCGAATTTCGGCAGTAGCATGTTTTCAAGGACTGTTAAATGGATAACAACAAGCACGACGCAAAGAGCCCAGAATCAGAGGCTACCGCTATTATTGTGTCACCGGAAACAACCGATGATACGCCCGCAACATCAGCGTCATCCACCGAATCCCAAACAGCCAAAGCCACCCCTTCAACCGCGCCGAGCCAAACGCCAGCATCCAGTAGAAGCTCGTGGGCGATTCGCTTTGGGGTTTTATTAGCGCTAGGTTTAACCGCTTGCACCCTTGGCGGCGGTTTTATGCTGTACCAACAAATGCAACAGCAACTACTGGCGCAGGATGCGAAAAATATCGCCCTGCAGGACCAATTACAGCAAGCGCTGTTGCAGCCAAATCAACGTATTGGCCAGCTTGAACAGCAACAACTGAATGATGCTAAGACTTACCAAGAATTAACAAAATTGGCAGAAGACCAAAATCAGCTGCAGGACAGGGTCAATAAACTTGCCCAGCGCAGCCCAACGCATTGGATGGCCTCTGAAGCCGAATATCTCGTGAATATGGCAGGCCGTAAACTTTGGTTAGAGAAAGATCCTCGCACCGCCACCGATCTATTAAAGTCGGCGGATGAAACCATCGCCGCCATGAACAATCCAGCGTTACTGCCTATTCGTAAGGCATTAGCAAAAGACATCGCCGCCACAGCCAGCATTAAAACCACAGATATTGATGGCAATGTATTGGCGCTCGATGCCTTAATTGAACAACTCGATAAACTGCCGCTGAATCGCACCGACGCAGAAGCCGATGCCCCAGAAGATACAAGGATTACTGGCGATTTGAATGATTGGCAGAGCAATCTGGGCAAAACGTGGAAAGCGTTAACCCAAGACTTTATTACCATACGCCACAAAACCGCCGATGCGCCCGCTTTACTCGCACCTGAACAGCAATGGTATCTGGTGGAAAACATTCGCCATAAACTGCTGCAATCGCAACTTGCGTTATATCGCTATGACAGAGCGGCTTATCACCAATCATTGATGATGGCGCGCAAGTGGATCCAAACCTATTTTGATACGCAAGATCACAAGACAGCTGAGGCCATCGCCGAAATCGATAAATTAGCAACCTTAGAACTTGATCCTATTACCCTGAAATCCTTTGCAGCTAAACCTCTGTTATTACAGCTGACGAGTTATGGCGAGCTGACCTCATCAGAGGATGCGCCACTATGATCAAAATATTAGTTTTCTTAGGGATTGTGCTAATAGGGCTCTGTATCAGCCCTTGGTTGGTTGGTAATACAGGTTATGTCTATATCGCTGCGGGTGACTACCAGATTGAGACCAGCTTAGTCTTTGGGATCATTGCGTTAATTGTATTTTATGCCGTATTCCAAGTACTCGAATGGCTAGTGATTAGCGCCATCAACCTGATGCTGCGCAGTCGTTTTATTCCCCATCACTGGCGCCGTCGCTCGGCTAAAAAACATACCTTAATGGGTGCACTGGCTCTGGCTGAAGAAGATTGGCCAGCAGCGGAACGCGCCATGATAAAGGGCGCTGATAACGGCGAGCTCCCTGCACTTAATTTACTTGCAGCGGCCCGTGCAGCTCAGTATCAACAAAAAATAGCCGAGCGAGATCAATATCTTGATCGCGCTGCAGCGCAACCTCTTGCCGCGAATGCCGTAGCAACCACTCGCACTCGATACCTTTTAAAGCAAGGGGAATTAGCCCTAGCCCGCACCGAGCTGGATAAATTAGCACCGACAAGCAAGAGTAAAGCGCCAGTACTCAAACTCGCCCTTGAGTTATACCGAACCCAAGAGGATTGGGATGCGCTCAAGCTGTTAATACCTATTTTGAAGAAGCGTCAGATCCTCGATGATGCTCAGCTGAATGAGCTCAATATCGCCACTAATTGCGCGTTACTCAAAGCCGCAGCCATCAAAGGTGAAGAAGCTTTAGAACAATGCTGGCAGTGGTTATCCCGCAGTGAACGCAATCAGTCTGAGTTTCTGGCGATTTATGCCATGGGTTTATGCCGCTTTAATCGTAAAGACCAAGCGCTGAAACTACTCGCGAAAAAGTTACGAACCGCTCCCGAGTCAGCACTTTTACATGCAATTCCTGAAATCGCGACAGCCCAAGACACAGAGATCCGTAAACAGTTACTCAAGCATGAAGTCACCCATGAGAATAATGCGGACTACCAGATGTGTTTGGCTAAGCTTTATCAGCAAACGCGGGATATGAAAGAAGCCAAAAGCTGCTGGCAGAATGTGTGCCAACTCGAACCAACAAAAGCCTCTTGGTTGGCGCTCGCAAGGATTCAAGAACAGTTAGGCGAACAAGGTAACGCCAATCAGAGCTACCGTCAGGCAGTTAACCTGTAGCTCTACGACATCAATAATGATAACGCCGTGATTAGCACTGTTGTGAGTCACGGCGTTTACCACTCACGAAAGTTCTTGCTTCGTTTCTACTCAAAAACGTGACTCACTAGGTCGGTTTGTGTCTTTTTCATAAAAAATTAACCTTTCAATCCCAATTAATTTGCTATAAATATACTTAACTACAAAGTTGCAAAATACTAAATGCAGCCATTTTTATAATTATATCTACTACATCTAGTTACACATCTGAATCCTGTCTTTTTATATCCAACATCTCGCAAACCCCAGTCAGCACAAGCAATACAGGTGTGTCAAAAAATTGACTTTCGACTCTTTGTTAGCTAAAATTCGACCACTTGTATCACAATCCAGCACATATGTTGGATTTGTGCGTCTGTGGAATTAACACACTTTGGCTGTTGGGAGCTAATTATGGGATCGGTAATTACATCAAAGAAAGGTTTGCTTAAGTTAGTAAAAGGGCAAATCAATGTCGAAGTTGATGGTTCAAATCAACCCGCTAAGGATGGCGAACAACTCCCAAAAGGTGCTGTGCTCCATATTGACGAAAACGCGACCTATGAGATCACCTTCGACGATGGCACTAAGCTATCAAATGAAGTCGCGCCCAGCGAAACTACTGCAGCAGCCTCTGGCACGGCTAACGAAGCAGCCCTAGATGAAATTCAAGCATTACAAGATCTTATTGCATCCGGTGAAGACCCAACTCAGAACCTACCAGAAACCGCAGCAGGTAACACACCAGGCAGTGATGGTAACTCGGGCTATGTCACTCTAGCCCGTAGCGGCACAGAAACCATTGCAGCTTCAGGCTACTCAACAAGCGGCCAAGCACTGACTGGAACGACGGTTAATATTCCACAATTCACCATTGCAGCAGACTCACCTTCAGCACTTGCTAATGACAGCAACACTTCCAATGAAGATACTGTAGCGACTGGCAATGTGCTCGATAACGACATTGATGTGGATTCAACTCTAAGTGTTGTGAGCTTCGAAATCAGCGGTACCACCTACGCAGCAGGCACAGAAGTGACTCTCGAAGGTGGTGTTTTAGTTTTAAATAGCGACGGCTCTTACACCTTCACACCGAATGAAAACTGGAATGGCCAAGTACCTGTTATTACTTACACCACTAACACGGGTGCAAGCGCAACTCTTACCATTAATATCTCGCCTGTAGATGATCCATCTGTTCTGGTCAACGATTCAAATACAGTCGATGAAGATACAGCTGCTACAGGCAACGTACTTGATAATGACAGTGATGTGGACTCAACCTTAAGTGTTGTGAGTTTCGAAGTCGGCGGTACCACTTATACAGCAGGAACTGAAGTCACGCTCGAAGGCGGCACTTTAGTGTTAAACGCCGATGGCTCATATACCTTTACGCCAAATGAAAACTGGAATGGCCAAGTTCCTGTTATTACTTACACCACGAACACCGGTGCAAGCGCAACCTTAACCATCAATATATCGCCTGTAGATGATGCTTCTGTTCTGGCCAACGATTCAAATACAGTCGATGAAGATACAGCTGCTACAGGCAACGTACTTGATAATGACAGTGATGTAGACTCAAGCTTAAGTGTTGTGAGTTTCGAAGTCGGCGGTACCACTTACGCAGCAGGTACCGAAGTCACACTCGAAGGTGGCACTTTAGTGTTAAACGCCGATGGCTCATATACCTTTACGCCAAATGAAAACTGGAATGGCCAAGTTCCTGCTATTACTTACACAACCAATACTGGCGCTTCAGCAACATTAACCATCAATGTCACACCAGTCGCCGATGGGGGACCTAGTGTCACTATCAATACAGATACAAACAATGATGGTTTTATCAGTAACGAAGAGCTAGCTGGCAATACTGAAGTCAATGTCACTATTGGCTTAGATGGCACAGGTGCAAATGTTGGCGATACGCTGACTGTTAATGGTGTTGACTACACACTGACTCAGGAAGATATCAACAATGGCTTTGTGAATCTCAACCTTCCTGCTCCCGGTGAAGGCGAAACGATTACAGTTGTGGCGACTATCACAGACAGTGCCGGTAACACATCTCCAGAAGGCAGTGATTCAGCACTACTTGATACGACTGCGCCAACAATTACTGTTGATGCACCTGATGATACCCAAGATACTACACCAACGATCACAGGTTCGACTGATGCACCGCCAGGTAGCACTATTACGATTGTAGTGACCGATAGCACAGGTGCAGAGCAGACTCTCACCACCACAGTAAACCCTGATGGCACCTATTCCGTAGATGTCACTAACCCACTCGCTGAAGGCGGCTATACCGCTGTAGCAACAGTGACAGATCCAGCAGGCAATACAGGTGAAGCCACAGATAATGGCAATGTTGATAACACAGCACCAAATATTACCGTCGATGTTCCCGATGCAACCAATGACACGACCCCGACAATCACGGGCACTACAGATGCCCCTCCAGGTAGCACCATAACAATTGTTGTCACCGACAGCACAGGTACTGAGCAAACGCTAACCACCACGGTTAACCCTGACGGTACTTATACTGTGGATGTTACCAATCCTGTCGCCGAAGGCCCTATTACAGCAACAGCGACAGTTACAGATCCTGCAGGTAATACCGGCACAGCCACCGATGACGGTAACGTGGATATCACAGCACCTAACATCACTGTTGATGCACCCGATAATACACAAGATACCACCCCTACTATTACAGGTTCGTCAGATGCAACGCCAGGTAGCACAATTACGATTATTGTCACAGATAGCACAGGTGCAGAACAGACATTAACAACGACTGTTAATGAAGATGGCACCTACGCAGTGGACGTCACAACCCCTCTGGCTGAAGGTGATTATACCGCTGTAGCAACAGTGACAGATCCTGCTGGTAATACAGGTAAAGCCACTGATAATGGCAATGTAGACACCCAAATTGACCAAGATGGCGACGGCAACACCGTGGCGATCACCAGCATTACCGATGACACCGGCGCCTCGGGCAGCGACTTCATCACCAATGACAACACCTTAGTCTTCAACGGTACCGTCGATTTAGGCGATGACAGCACCTTGGCTGTCACCATCAATGGCGTGGTGTACACCACTGCCAACGGCTTGGTGATTGATGCCAGCGGTAACTGGAGCATCGACTTAACCGGCACCACCTTGGCCGATGGCACTTACCCTGTCAGCGCCACCGTCA
>NZ_JALBYT010000004.1:0-186361 GCF_022690845.1 Shewanella sp. N2AIL
TTTAATTCCTCTAAAGAGCCGTTCGAGACTAGGACGTTGATAGGCATGGTGTGTAAGCGTTGTGAGGCGTTGAGCTAACATGTACTAATGACTCGAGAGGCTTAACCATACAACCCAGATGGGTTTTGCTAAGCCTTAGACAGAATATCGACACTTGATGAAGTGTGAACTCAAACAAAGCAAATCAGCTTTCCGAATTATTATTAGCGTGAGCCAGAGATGGACACGGTAATAAACAGAATTTGCTTGGTGACAATAGCCTTGTGGAACCACCTGATCCCATCCCGAACTCAGAAGTGAAACGCAAACGCGCCGATGGTAGTGTGGGGTCTCCCCATGTGAGAGTAGGTCATCGCCAAGCGCCTAATTTAGGTTAACGTGCAAACGTTAGACTAAAGGAGCGGTAGTTCAGTTGGTTAGAATACCGGCCTGTCACGCCGGGGGTCGCGGGTTCGAGTCCCGTCCGCTCCGCCAACATTTCGATAAGCCCTAACAGCAATGTTAGGGCTTTTTCGTATCTGGAATTTATCTATTTCAATCGTTGCGGCCGTCCCGTCTAACAGCATCCCTGCTTAACAGCCCTGCTCGGCATCCATGCCTCTCGTTCATGAGCTCATCGCTGCGCGATATTTCACCCGCCAACATAAAGATGAAAGCCTCTACAGCAATGTAGAGGCTTTTTTCGTTTCGGCATTTTAGACAATATCACTTTTGCCAAAACGATTGCGGGTTTGCTTTATCTTTATAGACAGGTACATCCTCGATATCACTATCAATTCATTGCATCCTGTTAGGCTCATCAAATTTGAAAGCCCAAATCTGAAAATCTGAAAAAAGTGATACTTAGTCTCAATGGTCACTTGCAGCGACGTTAACCTTCCTCACTCAAGAGGTTTTCTTTCCAGTCTATACACCCCTTATTGCGTCGCGCAGACACATATTTCAGCGTTTTGAACCGACTATTGATAAATAACCGCTACACGCTCGTAATGATGGGAATTGGTATTATGCGGTTTTCACGTATACACTTTTTTACATTCCCCATCGAGCGTCTGCTTTTAGGTTGAAACTATCAATGGAATTGCGTGGCTTATTGAGGTTATTGCCGCTATTGATGTGTATGCCATTACTGGCTCATGCTGACCGTTTAGCGATGGCGAATGCTAAGCTTGCTAGCCAAGACGTTAGCGTTAGCATGACTCAGACAGTCCGTTATTGTGTTGATCCTGACTGGTTACCCTATGAAGGAATCCGAGAGGGTAAACATCTGGGTATTTCGTCAGACTATATTAATTATATCGAATCGCATTCCTCCCTTAAGTTTCAGCTGGTGCCGACTTCCTCTTGGACAGAGACCTTATACTTTTTGCAAAGCGGGCAGTGTGATTTAACCCCTATGCTGAATAAAACCCTGATACGAGAGACTTATCTGCACTTCAGTGATGTCTATTTCCGCTCGCCTAATGTATTGGTGTCACTTAAAGATCAGCCTTTCTTGCAAGGATTTGAGAATATCGGTGCGCGTACTTTAGCCGTGCCAAAAGGTTATCGTTTAGCCGAATATATTCAGCATTATTATCCTCAAATTGAGACGCTTACTGTGGCCAGTGAGCCAGCAGGATTGCAGTCGGTGCTGGATAAACGTGCCGATCTGTTTGTGGGATCGATGTTTTCGGTTAACTCCTACATTCAACAGACGGGATTTAATCATTTGAAAATAGCCGGTTGGGGCGGACCAGAAGATGAGTTGCGGATGGGGGTTGCCTATGGTCAAGAGTCCTTGTTACCTGTGATAAATAAGGCCTTAAATGCTGTGAGTGAGCAGGAGCGGATCTTGATTTATCAGAAGTGGAATAATGTGACTGTCATAGATGAGACTAACTATTCGCTTGTTTATCAAGTTATCTGCGCGACGTGTTTGTTATTGCTAATGTTGGGGGCAAGAACTTACTTTATCAGCCAGTATAACCGTAGACTCACCGATAAGAATCAGCAGCTCGAAACCTTACGACAGCAGCTCGAGGCTTCAAATGCCGAACTCGAGTTTTTATCTACCCATGATCCCCTGACCAAGTTGTATAACCGACATTACTTTAATCGCCTTTTTATTAATAACGAGCAGCATGATAAATCTGCCAGAGCAGGCATGTGCCTGGTGATGATTGATATCGATTACTTTAAAGAGATTAATGACACGCTGGGGCATAACGTCGGCGATCGGATTCTTGAACAAGTGTCACAGGTGCTACAGCATTGTGTGCGTGAATCTGATGTGGTTGCCCGTTGGGGTGGCGAAGAGTTTGTGATCCTCTGTCAGCAGTCATCTTTACCCTTAGTTGAAAGCTTGTGTGTGCGGATAGCTGAGAGGATCAAACATTATCAATTTACTGACAATGTGCAGTTAACTTGCAGTTTTGGCGTCGCTAAGCTTGCCGATAACGAACCTATGATGCTGTGCTTTGAACGTGCCGACCGCGCGCTTTATCGTGCTAAAGCGCAAGGGCGTAATCAAATGTGCACCGACAGGTAAGCATTTGCGCAAGTATGATTTACCGTTATTTAAGTAAATGGTTGCTACTGAGATGAGTTTACTAAGCCATCTTTATTTTAGAGGAAGGATTAGCATTATTGCACCAGCCGTAATGCTCATGGGTTAATGTTAGTGGTTTGTACCTAACAATATGATAGAAATTCATTAGAAATGACCTTATCCCATTAGAATGTAGTTTTTTTAACGTTTTTTATTGGTTGAGTGAAAAATAAGCTAAAGAGTTTTACTCAGTTGTTTTAGTTCGTATTTATGGTGATTTCCTTAAATTATTACGCGACTTTATCGTGAAAAAGTGCGCTATCCATTTGCGTGTAGCTGGGTTCCAATTTACAATATGCGCCTAAAATAATCTGATGTGCGGTGTGTCGGTATTTGTCGCATACTCCGTCTACTTCTTAAACTACTCATTAAAGTTGAATCATGACCGAATTATCCAAATACAGAAACATTGGTATCTTCGCTCACGTTGACGCGGGTAAAACCACGACCACCGAGCGTATCCTTAAGTTAACAGGAAGAATCCATAAAGCCGGTGAGACTCACGATGGCGAATCTACCACTGACTTCATGGTACAGGAAGCTGAGCGCGGTATTACTATTCAGTCTGCTGCTGTAAGTTGCTTCTGGAGAGATCACCGTTTCAACGTTATCGACACCCCAGGACACGTTGACTTCACAGTTGAAGTTTATCGTTCTCTGAAAGTGCTTGATGGCGGTATCGGTGTATTCTGTGGTTCAGGCGGTGTTGAGCCTCAATCAGAAACTAACTGGCGCTATGCGAACGAATCTGAAGTTGCGCGTATTATCTTCGTAAACAAGTTAGACCGTATGGGTGCTGACTTCTTACGCGTAGTTAAGCAAACTAAAGACGTATTAGCTGCTACTCCACTGGTTATGGTTCTGCCAATCGGTGTTGAAGACGAATTCACTGGTGTTGTTGATCTGTTATCTCGTAAAGCATACGTGTGGGATGAGTCTGGTTTACCAGAAAACTTTAATATCCAAGATGTACCTGCTGACATGGTTGACATGGTTGAAGAATACCGTGAAATGCTGATCGAAACTGCCGTTGAGCAAGATGATGCCCTGATGGAAGCTTACATGGAAGGCGAAGAGCCATCTATCGAAGATATCAAGCGTTGTATCCGCAAAGGTACTCGTACTATGGCTTTCTTCCCAACATACTGTGGTTCTGCGTTCAAGAACAAAGGTATGCAACTGGTTCTTGATGCTGTTGTTGATTATTTACCAGCACCAGACGAAGTTGATCCACAGCCATTAACTGACGAAGAAGGCAACGAAACTGGCGAATTCGCTATCGTTTCTGCTGATGAGCCATTAAAAGCGTTAGCGTTCAAAATCATGGATGACCGTTTCGGTGCCCTGACTTTCGTACGTATCTACTCAGGCCGTCTGAAGAAGGGTGATACCATCCTGAACAGCGCGACTGGCAAGACTGAACGTATCGGCCGTATGTGTGAAATGCTAGCTGATGACCGTATTGAAATTGAATCTGCTCAAGCTGGCGACATTATCGCTATCGTGGGTATGAAAAACGTTCAAACTGGTCACACTTTATGTGACGTGAAACACCCATGTACTCTTGAAGCCATGGTGTTCCCAGAGCCAGTAATCTCTATCGCAGTTGCGCCAAAAGATAAAGGCGGCTCTGAGAAAATGGGTATCGCTATTGGTAAGATGATCGCTGAAGATCCATCATTCCGCGTAGAAACTGACGAAGATTCAGGTGAAACCATCCTTAAAGGTATGGGCGAACTTCACTTAGATATCAAAGTAGATATTCTGAAGCGTACTTATGGCGTTGAATTGATCGTAGGTGAGCCACAAGTTGCTTACCGTGAAACCATTACTCAAATGGTTGAAGATCAATACACTCACAAGAAACAATCTGGTGGTTCTGGTCAATTCGGTAAGATCGAATATATCATCCGCCCAGGTGAAGCAAACACTGGTTTCGTGTTCAAATCTTCAGTAGTTGGTGGTAGCGTTCCGAAGGAATTCTGGCCAGCAGTTGAGAAAGGTTTCGCGAGCATGATGAACACAGGTACTATCGCTGGCTTCCCAGTGTTAGACGTTGAGTTCGAATTAACTGACGGTGCATTCCACGCAGTTGATTCATCAGCAATCGCGTTCGAAATCGCTGCTAAAGGCGCTTTCCGTCAGTCTATCGCTAAAGCTAAACCACAACTTCTTGAGCCAATCATGAAAGTTGACGTGTTCAGCCCAGATGACAACGTGGGTGACGTGATCGGTGACTTAAACCGTCGTCGCGGCATGATCAAAGACCAAGTTGCTGGTGTAACAGGTGTTCGCGTTAAAGCTGACGTACCGTTATCAGAAATGTTCGGTTATATCGGTACTTTACGTACAATGACTTCTGGTCGTGGTCAGTTCTCTATGGAGTTCTCACACTACAGCCAATGTCCAGCTAGCGTTGCTGAGAAAGTTGTTGCTCAAGTTAAAGAACGTAAAGCTGCTGAAGCTAAGAAGTAATTCTTAACTTAACTAAGCTAATATTTTATTAGCTTAGTTAGCTAATAAAAACCGCTGTCGGCCTCTAGGCTAGCAGCGGTTTTTTTATGGGTGAGATCTAACGGTCATCACCAGCTTCGGTTGACGAAGCTCCGGATCTCTTTGTTTAAAGTCCGTACCCCTTTGTTTAATAGAATGTCAGTTCTCGCTTTATCTTCTCAGCGTTCAGTCTTTTGTTTACTCAATTCGAGCAAGGCTTTGGCCGCGGGCGTTAAAGGTAAACTTTGTCGCCAAATGAGCGCTAGATCCCATGTCATTGCGGGTTGCATAGGTTTAAAGACCAGTTTGCTGGTGCTTAATCTATTGCAAATCGGCTCAGGTAAAATGGCGACGCCCATATCGGCTTCGACCATGGCGGCTAGGAAATCCCACTGACCGCTGCGAAAGGCAATATTGAGCTGAACACCTGCTTTGCGGCTGAGCCGATTGATCAACTTAGCGAGGGAGAAGTCTTCGTTATAGAGGATAAAAGGATAGGGTTGGAAGTCCTGCCAGTTTAAATGGTCTTTCTCGGCTAAGGGATGCCCCTCAGGCAGGCATGCGAGTAAAGGGTACTTAGTTAGGGGTTGGTTGACGAGTTCAGTCTCATGGGTCGTGGGTAGCGCAGTAAAGGCGATATCGAGACTGTTATTGAGCAGGGCTTGCTCGCAGCCGAATCCGCCGTATTCATACATGTGTAGTTCAACCCCCGGATAACGTTTACGGTAGCTAGTGAGCAAACCTATGATAAGGCTGCTCATCATAGGGCACACCCCCAATCGCAACCGCCCCGATTTGAGACCGCTGAGGTTACTCATGTCCTCCTGCAATCTATGCCATTGGCCGAGGATTTCCCGTGCACTGTGCTCAAATAGCTGCCCCGCCTGAGTGAGTTCAACTTTTTGGTTATTTCGGATCAGCAAGGTTTCCCCTAGGCTCTCCTCGAGTCTTTGGATGATTTTGCTCAGTGTCGGCTGAGTGATAAAACATTTCTGCGCGGCGCGGGTAAAGTTTTCAGTTTCCACTAGGGTCAGAAAACACTGTAAGGTCTTGATTGGGATGTTCATGCTCAAATGGAATCCATATTATGGAATTTATTCATTTTACTAATGATGGCCTAAGTATTACTTTGACCTTGTTAACAAAACAGGGGAATACCGATGAAATCAAGTTCAAGTCTGTGGGTAGGTGCTTTGTGGCAGGCGGCTATGCCTGTGGCAAAAGATGTGCAAAAAGCAAAAGCGGCGCAAGTAACGAAAACGGCTCCAGCGGGTGATTTGCATAAAGCAAAACAACAAGTAAACCCAGCCTAGGCTGGGTTTTTCTTTTCTGCGTTTTAGATTCTGCTCTTATCTTTATTTCCCTCGATTCTCACTTCGCCTTTTTAACTTCTGCTCAATCCCTTCCTTGGTGAAAGTACCGTTCAGCAACGAGCTATTAACTCGCGATAGACGTTTAGTCTTATATTTACTTGAATACTCATCACCGACAGTAAGCCAACTCATTACGATGGGATGCTTAAATAGCAAAAAGCCACCCTCATAAATTCGGGTGGCTTTGCTTTGCAGGGGAAGGTGATTTACTTGTCTGAGAACTGATTCTCCACGAGTGGTTGTTTGTTTTCGGCTTGAGCGACGTGGCATTGAGTACAGAAATAGTTATGCCCGTTAACTGTGCCTTTATCATCAATCACATGGGACTTAGCAACAGGCGTGGCTTTCATGCGTTTTGCTTTGTCCCAACTATGGCAGCTTAAACAACCATTTTTATCTAAGGTGATCTTGTAATCGTCCTTATGTGGGATAAGCGGTGGTTGCTCGCTAAAGCTGCGCTCAATCGCGGAGCCGCGATTAGGATAAATCGCCATAGCATCGGCTGGGCGAATGTCGGTGATCGCCATGTTTCCTGCGAGGGATTGAATATTAACTGGTGCTACGTTGGTGTCGGTTTGCTGGCCTGAACAGCCGGTAATGGCGACGAGTAACGCAGTTAAGGTGAGTATTTTTCTCATTGGTTATTCTCCGCCTTGAAGACTTTGACTGGGCACTTTTTAAAGTCAGTTTCTTTTGACAGGGGATCGGTCGCATCCAATATCAGTTTGTTGACTAACTGGCGTGCATCGAAGAAAGGCATAAATACCACGCCGCGTGGCGGTTTGTTACGGCCTTTGGTCTCGACACGGGTTTTTACTTCACCGCGTGGTGATGCGACTATGACTTCATCGCCGCGTTGTACGCCGCGGGCTTTGGCATCTTCTGGATGCATAAAAATCTGCGCGTCGGGAAAGGCGCGGTAAAGCTCGGGTACGCGTGCTGTCATCGAGCCTGTGTGCCAGTGCTCTAATACGCGGCCAGTCGACATCCACAGATCGTATTCTTCATTCGGCTCTTCGGCGGCGGGCTCGTAAGGTAGGGCGAAGATCACCGCTTTACCATCGGTTTTGCCATAGAATTTAAAGCCTTCACCGGCTTTGACATAAGGGTCGCTACCTTCAACGAAACGGCGCAGGGTTTCTTTGCCATCAACGACTGGCCAGCGCAGGCCACGGGTTTCATGGTAACGGTCAAAGTCGGCTAGATCATGGCCGTGGCCACGACCGAATGTGGCATATTCTTCAAAAATGCCTTTTTGCAGATAGAAACCAAAGTGTTCGCTTTCATCGTTGAGCTCTGCTTTGCAATCCGATGTGGGGAACTTGTCGATCACGCCGTTGGCGAATAGCACTTCATATAAGGTTTTATCCGCATATTCTGGTTGCTTAGCGATCAACTCAGCAGGCCAGACTTCAGTGACTTTGAAACGTTTTGAAAACTCGACTAATTGCCACAGATCTGAGGTCGCGCCTTCGGGGGCTTTAACCTGTTGGTGCCACATGTGGGTGCGGCGTTCAGCGTTGCCGTAAGCGCCTTCTTTTTCGACCCACATTGCTGTTGGCAAAATCAAATCCGCCGCCATGGCTGTGATGGTTGGGTAGGGATCTGAAACCACGATAAAGTTTTCTGGATTACGGAAACCCGGATAGATTTCATCGTTGATGTTAGGGCCAGCCTGCATATTATTGGTACACATGGTCCAGTAGCAGTTGAGCTTGCCATCTTTGAGCATACGGCTCTGGAGTACGGCATGGTAGCCAGGTTTTGCGGGAATCGTCCCAGCAGGCACTTGCCATAGCTTTTCGGTAATGGCGCGGTGCTTGTCGTTAGTCACTTCCATATCGGCGGGTAAACGATGGGCGAACGTCCCCACTTCACGGGCAGTCCCGCAAGCCGAAGGTTGACCCGTTAACGAGAATGGACTGTTACCCGGTGTAGCAATTTTGCCCGTGAGTAAGTGGATGTTGTAGAGCATGTTGTTGGCCCACACGCCGCGAACATGTTGGTTAATGCCCATGGTCCACAGACTCATCACTTTAACGTTAGGATCGGCATAGGCCTTGGCTAAAGTTTCTAATTTCTCGGGCTCCACACCACTCATCTTAGCCGCGTATTCCAGCGTATATGTGCTGACAAACTTGGCATACTCGTCAAAGCTAATCGGTGTCGATTTACCATTGCCTGGATTTTTGGCTTTTTTCTCTAATGGATGATCTGGACGCAGGCCATAGCCGATATCGTCAACGCCTAAGGCAAACTTAGTGTGTTTAGTGACAAAGTCAGTATTAACTGCGTTATTTTGAATAATGTAATTGGCAATAAAGTTGAGGATCACTAAGTCCGATTGCGGGCGGAACACCATAGGATTATCGGCTAAATCGAAGCTGCGATTTTCAAAGGTCGACAGCACATGCACGCGGCAACTTGGATTGCTCAAACGTCTATCGGATAAACGTGCCCACAAAATTGGGTGCATCTCGGCCATGTTCGCGCCCCAAAGCACAAACTGATCGGCGGCTTCTAAATCGTCATAACACCCCATGGGCTCATCGATACCGAAGGTGCGCATAAAGCCGCCAACGGCAGAGGCCATGCAGTGGCGCGCATTAGGGTCGATATTGTTCGTTAGAAAACCTGCTTTATGGAGTTTAGAGGCGGCGTAACCTTCCCAAATAGTCCATTGGCCAGAGCCAAACATACCTACTGACGTCGGGCCCTTGGTGGCAAGACTGTGTTTCCATTTAGCTGCCATAGTATCAAATGCCATATCCCAACTGATTGGGGTGAACTCGCCTTCTTTATGGTATTTGCCGTCTTTCATCCGCAGCAATGGCGTGGTTAATCTGTCCTTGCCGTACATGATTTTCGATAAAAAATAGCCCTTGATACAGTTAAGGCCACGGTTGACTGGGCTTTCAGGATCGCCCTTAGTGGCCACGACTTTACCCGCTTTGGTGCCGACTAATACGCTACAACCCACACCGCAAAAGCGGCAAGGGGCTTTATCCCATTTGATATTGTCTGGCTGTTCGGCGGCTTCAACCATTTTAATGGGAAGCGTGACACCAACGGCTGTTGCGGCGGCAACCGCTGCGTTGGCCTTGAGAAACTCGCGGCGGCTTATGCTCATAATCTTTCCTCACTCTCTTGTTCTAAAGGTGCGACTTGGTGGTAAATCAAACTGGCAGATAACACGCCGGACAGGGCATTGATGGCTTCAATATTGTCGAGAATCGCCCTTTGGCTACTCCCTTCGAGGGTGACAACCAATTTCCCTTCGGGCGTAACAGCATGAATATCGGCGCCCATTAATGAGCGGATATTGGCTTCAACCTGCTGTAAGACTTTAGGTGCGGCATGCACCACAAGGCTGGTGACGTGGTATTCCTGACTCATAAGGGCTGACCTGTAGTGGCGTTAACTCGCTTGCTTAATATTAAAAAGGAGAGCAACCGAGTGCTGATACTGGCGAGTCTAGACCTGATAAAAAATGTGGGTATACCTCACAAGAGGTATTGCAAGCGATAGTCGATCCGGATCAAAGTTTTGCGAGTGATCTAACTCTCAGTTTGAAATTTAAGCGGTGAGTTTATTGCTGATGAGGTGTGTTGTACTTGGCCGTATATGGGATACGGCCAATAATTCAAGATTATAAATATTGCCAACCTTTAAGCACTATCGCAGGCGGAATGGCATTGTCACTGCCCAAATCGGCTTCGCCTAGGGCATTGTCATAATGGATCTTGCCATTGCCCGTGGCGGTAATGGATTTTCCTCTTACTGAACCGAAGATTTCGGAACCTCCGGGCAGATTGACTTTGGATTTAGGCGCATAAAGCGCGGCGTAAATCGGTACACTTCCACTGACAGTCACATCTTTATTTGAACCAGAGTAAATCGCTAATGGCGGTTTATTGCTGCTGGTTAGGGTTTGGCTTTTAATGCTATTACCGTTATTGGTACCCGCCGTAAAGGAAATCTCACCATTCACAAATAGCGTTAGGCTTGAGCCTGGGGCGATATTGAGTTGGTTTGCGCCACTCATTTTAAAGTCACCATTGATGATCAGTGTGACATCCCCACCGCTGATGTTTAATACACCATCGCTACTCATGACTAAACTGTCGAGATTAAATACTGGGGTTTCAGAACCGAAGATGTTCTCTGAACTTGAGGACAGGGCAGGAAACGCATTACTGTTACCTGAACTCGCAGTCGAACCCGTTGGGGAAAGGGTAACATTCTGGGTTGATGCAATTGTTCTCGCGCCATTGTTGGGCATTTTAAACCCTCCCATTACGGCACCAATATCTAATGGATCACAGGACTTAGTGGGAACGGGAGGGACATTGGGTGCTAGATTCACCGTTTGGCCAATGCTGCTATTTTGATGAAAGGTACCATCGCCGCCATATTGAAGCGTCCCATTCACTTTGGCACCGGGAGCCGTTGATGCGTTGTTATTGGCTTGCACTGAGCCTTCAACTGTCCCACTGTTCTTTAGCTCGAAATTCTGACCCGCAGCGATATTTCCCCCGATAGTACCTGTGCCTAAGATGACATCTTTATTGCTTTGAATATTTCCCATTAAGGAAGATGAGCCTGTCAATGTAACATTTCCCGTAGCACTGACATCGCCGTAAATCGGCGAATTGCCCGACAGCGTGACATCGGCATTCGGTTCAACCGTCGTCACATTGCCTTTGCCATGCTTATTGAGTTGGCTGTTACCTTGAGCATTGTTGAAGCTATCGCCGTAGGCGCCTTTTCGTGAGTCATAACCATCGATTGTACTACTGCCGGTGAGATTGAGGCTCTCGCAGGAAACGATGGCATCGTTAAAAATGTTATTACCCTTTGCGCCCTTTAGGGCAAAGAGTGCATTGAGTTTCGCTTGACCTTCTAAGTGTTGCCCTGTGCTGTTGACGCTGAGTTCGGCGCTCGGGGTCACGGTTTTTGTCAACGTATAGGCGCTGCTGTCGATACTGCCTGAGGCACTTTTTGGCAGGCTGTCATTTAAGGAGGTCGTAGTGCTTTGGGGTACTTTAATTAAAGTCGCTTTGAGAGTGTTATAGCTTTCATACATGCCTTGTTCGGCGGTGAGTTGCGCATTGACTTGCTTCTGGAAATTCCCGCTCAGTCGCTCTTGTACTAAGTTATCTCGCAATGATGTCACGACTAATAAACTGGCTAATAGGCTGAAGACTAAGACGATAAGTAACACTGCACCCTTTTGCTTATTGATACTGCCGCGAGGTGGCGAAGCGTGAGCAAATGAACGTTCCGTGTGCATGTCTGTGCTTCCTCGTGCCTATGGCACTTGTTGTGAATTAATGGCTTTTTGCCAAAGGGGTTTACGCAGTGCGACCTGCAAGCTAATACCCTGACCATATTGCGTCGGCGAAGCTAAGGGCTTCAGATTGATACTGACGAGTTCACCAGCTTGCGAGAAGTGAACCGCTTCTAGCCCGGTGAGGAGTGTTTGCGCTCCATCACCATCGTTGCAGGATAAGTTAGGTGCCATAAAGCTAAATGTTTCAATGTAATCAGCGGTTTTACTTTGGCCTAAGCAGCTAATACTCGGTTGGCTTGCAGAGGCGAGCGTGCTTAAGACGAGTTCGTTAGCCGATACATTTGCGACGTTATCAGCCTGTTTGATGCTTTTACTGAGCGTTAGCGTGGCGTATCTTAAGGCGTCAGCGGCATTTTCTAGACGTTTACTTTCCTCAACGGTGGCCTTAAGTGGCGCAAAGAAATTGATCACAGCGATCATGATGATCAGCCCTAATACCATGGCAATCATCAGTTCGGATAAGCTAAACCCCGATTGTCTTAAGGCGGGTTTAATGTGTCTCCATTGAGTGTGATGAGCTGAAATCACAGTTAGGCCTTACACAGATGGGGAAAACTGGCGTTAAGACTGACGCTATTATCGGTATCGACTCGACCATCTTGCCAAGTCACAGTAATTGCCATGTTGTCTTGATAAGTGGCGGGTAACACTAAGTCAAAGCCTACGGGGAAATCTTGGCTTAAACTGGCTCTAAAATTGATATCTTCGAAGCGGGCGGGTTGCTTTTGCACTTCGCACAACCTTGGCCAAATCTGTTCAATGACATTTTGCGCTTGCACTGTGGCAACTGTGTATTGAAAGCTATTGGTGGCATGTTGTAGCGATGATAGCTGCGCTTTTGCCAGTGCAAGCAATGAAGTGACTGATACCACGAGTGAGACTAAAACTTCTGTCATGGTAAAGCCAAGGTGTTTTTTACCTATGTGATTAAAGGCTTTCATGCACAATCCCCGCTCTGAAGCTGACTTTGGCCGCTCGGTAAAATGCATAAATTCATGTTTTCACCTTGACTGTTCGCCAATGAAATACTGGTTTTGGCTGTATTGCCCGTGGCACTGATACTGATACTAGCCAGTCCTGTTACAGCAACCCCACGTGTCGGGGGCGTAAAAACCTTCAATTCGTTATCGTCGCTATCTTTAATGACCCAAAGTCCCGCTTCTGTTGCCGTGAGGGTAATTGAAGTGCTGCGTTTTATCGCTTCGCTGCGGGCAAATTTATAGCTAGAGACCAATTCATTCGCGGCAGCGGTTAGCTGTTCACGTGCCATAACATCGCGGTACGAAGGGAGTGCTAAGCTGCCTAAAATACCGATAATCGCGACGGTAACCATAAGCTCAACTAAGGTAAATCCTTGATTCCACGTGTTCGACATTTAATTTGTCCAACAATTGGCAGCAGGAGTTCGCACGCCTTTCTGATTAATGCTTAAGGTGCCACAGCTATCCGATTGGCGGCTGGTTGGGACTGCCGAGAGGGAGAAACTTAACTTGTCGTCCGCCGGTGTGTAGCTAAAAGTGTAGTAAGGACTGTTGGTTAAGGTTTGCGCAGCAGGATACTTACCTTGACGGGAATAATTGCGTTCTAATGCTTGCACGCTCGTCATCAAATATTGCTGGGCATCGAAACGACGACCTTGCTTTAGGTATTCGGAAAAAGAAGGGATAGCGATAGCGGCGAGAATGCCGATGATGGCTACGACGATCATGAGTTCAATTAAGGTAAAACCTTTCTCTATGCGGATGATAGAACTCATTCACAACTCCATTTGTGCTGGTTGATGCGTATTGCAGTTACTCATTAACGTGAGAGTTAAACTGTTATCTGTACGTTATGACAACGTTGTCATTTCAATTTATGATAATGTATTTGGGTTGACATTAAAATGCAACAATTGGTTGATTATTAGTCTTGAACTCGATCGCAAATAGGGTGTTATTGTGGGCTTGGTCACGTATTGCGTGTTGCGATGTCTTTATACAACAGCAGCTTAAGATCATTCTCTGAATAACGATCTTGTTATGTTACTTCGCGCTGACTTAGCATTTCTGGTTATAAGAACTATGTTTGGGCTCAATAGCCCGTCAGTTCCATATAACCTGTACCAGTATGGCTGCCAGAGAGTTGCACTGGTCCTTCCCAGTAGGGCGTCGATAATGGCATAGCGCTATTAGGATTGAGCGGGGTGATGGTGAGATCGATATTCTCGCTGGGGATTTTTACCCGCCAGCTGACGGGATAGTCGCCATTGACTGTGTGTTGCCATTTCAGTGGCGTCATCTGTATGTCATTAGGATTGTCGGTGGAATTAATACTGCGCCCAGTGCCATCGGCAAACATTCTTCTGGCGCTATAAAATGCCGAGATAGGCGCATTCTTTGTATTCTCTGCTGGAGACTGATCCCGTAACTGAAACAACATCAGCGTCGAGCCATCGTTTAATCTGAGCGCGAACCAATCCCAGCCCTGTTGCGTTTTAGTGAGAAATTGCGAGCTCCATTCCCTGTCGAGCCAACCTTGGCCTGTGACTCGCTCCACTTTGCCATTGCGGTTGATTTCACCTGAAATTTCAATAAAGGGCTGGCTGTAGTAGTAAGAGGCCACTTGGCCATCGCGGCTTTTAAGGCTATAGCCGTTAACGCCTTGGTATTGCAGTGGCGCTTGGCTATTAAGCTGAAGTCGATAGCTAAAATCAGGATTCTCCACCGTTAAGGTCGCGGGAAAGAGTGCATTGGTTTCGCTCTGCCAGCGCCAGTTATCAAGGCGGATTTGATAGGGTTCCAATTTAACCTCGGCAAACTCGCTATGACGGCGTGACCATTTTTCATGGGCGAGGTGAGCATTACTCGAGGTTAATGCGCTATGGGCTAAGTAAAGCTGCTGAGTCACCCAAGTGGATTCACTTTGAGGAACCACATCTGTTGCTTGCGGTACTGTTGCTTGCAAATCTGTGGGTTTTAGGGCGACTCTAAACTGCGTCCACTGGGCGCCGAGTTGCTCACCTGTTTCTGTAGTTAAATTGGCGGTCAGATACCACCATTCCTGGCGAAAGTTATTGTGCGCCAAGTGATCTCGCGGAAATTCAAATCTATAGCCGGGAACGACAGGGGTAAAGGCCAAATCATCTTGATTAGTAGAGGTTTTCCCCACCACATTGGCAATGGATTTGGACTGAGTGTTTTGCGTCGATGGCGTTTTATCACAGCCGCCGATAAGCATTAACCCAACCACTGCCCATACAATACTGAGTGTTTTCATCATAGGGTTTCCTGCTGCAGACTGGCGACCAGTGGCTTGCGGGTTTGCCAATACAGCGGCAAGAGCACGGCTAAGGTGCAGGTGGTTAAGGCAATCAGTATTGCTTTGCCATAGGCTTGCCAATCCCAAATCATTTTTATCGTCCAGCCAAAGGCTTGCAAGGTGATCTTGTTGATGAGCAGGTAACCTAGCAGTGCACCCGTTGGCATAGCGAGCAGACAAGTGATCAGCACTACAATCAGCATCTGCATAAACACCATAGCGCGCAGCGCATTACGACTCACACCTAGGGAATAGAGCCGTGCCAGTGGTGCCTGCCTTGCCTGAGTTAACATTAAGCAGGCACTAAAAAGGCCAATTGCGGCGACAATCAGCGTCAAACTATTCAGCACTAAGGTAATCGAAAAAGTCCGCTTAAACATGGCGATAGCTTGGGTTTTAATCTTAGTTTGGCTGTAGATTTGCGCTTGCGATAAGCCTAACTCGGCAGCCAGTTGGATTTGTAGTTCATCGAGCTGTGCTTCACTGATCTTACTGCCTTGCTCTTTACCATAAAAATTCGCCGCCAAACTGATTGGCAGTACAGGTAATTGTGCCTTTTGCCAGAGTGGCTGGCTGATAATTACCTCGTTGTGGGTATTGCCGTGGTCATAATAAATGCCGCCGATAATGGCTTGGCTGTTACCGGTTTTCTTAAGCGCATCCAATGACACGCTATCGCCAAGCTGCAATTGGTATTTGATGGCTAAGGGCTCGCTCACTAAGATTACGGGGGCACTAAAATAGGATTTCCACAGAGTCGGCAGGCTTTCTTTTAGTGCACTGGTGTGGCGAATCGAATATTCATCACGGCTAAGGAGGCTAATTGGAATCGTCAACTCGCTCGAATTATCCGTCGATGCTGGGAGTGAAAGCTGGGCTTCAATTTGCCACTGCTGATAAAGACCGCTGACTCTAGGATCGTGCATCAGTTGGGTTTGAATCGTGTCGATGCGCTGGCTCGGTGGGCGAATATAGAGATCGGCATGCAAGCGGGTTTCTAGCCAAGTCCGCAGGGTTTGCTCAAAGCTACCCACTAGGGTGTTCATTGATACATTGGCACTGAGCGCCAGCAAGATTGCCATCATAGCTAGGGAGAGTGGTGCGATAAGCTCGCGGGTTTCGGCGAGCAGATATTGCCATAATCCGGGGCGAGCCAATGGCATTAATGCACTGACGCCCCAGTGCAATAATTGCGGCAACAACAAGGGGATCGCGATAGCGACGATACCGAGCAACACTAAGCTGATGTTATAGCTTTGACTGAAGGGAAACAGCAGCGCCGCTACGGTCAGTAAACCACAGGCTAAGGCAAATTGAATGCTATGAGTTTTGCGGTGTGCCTGCATTTGCTGATAACGATTCGCCCCTTGTGCCAATGCTTGGCGCGTAAGATCTAAATACAAGGGCAAGCAAGCGGCGAACGCAGCGCCTAAGGTGAGGGCAATTGCCTCGATAAGCCAAGTCCATTGCCAAATACCGGGGAGTAAGTGGGCGCCATACATTTGCTCTAAGGTCATGGCGACCATAGGTTGCAGCCAGTGGCTGAGTTGCAAGCCACTGATAAAGCCCAAACTTGAGCCTATGACAACCAACAAAATTAATTCTAACATCAGCGCCGTCATCAAGGCGCGGCGCTCGATTCCCTGTTGCAATAACTGCACTAACAGTTTTTGCCGTTTCATTAGGCTGTAGCGCACACCGTTGTAGGCGATAAAAAGGCCGACAACGAAGGCTAACATGCTCATGGCATTGAGATTAAGATGAAAACTGCGGGTCAGCGCTATCAGTGCTTGACCTTGATCTTGCTGGTTAAAACTGGCCTTTTGCGGCGTAATCCCTAAAGCGTCGAGTTGGGATTTTAGTTGAGGTAAGTTTTCTCGCTCGCTGAACATGGCGATATAGCTTAATCGGCCTTGCATGTTCAGTAATTGCTGGGCGAGGGAAATATCGGCCAAGATGGCGCTGCCGAGGCCAAAATTATCATCAATTGCAATGACATCTAAGGTGTTATTTTCTAAAACAAGTTTACCGTCGGGCGCAACTTTGGCGGCTAGACTGCGGCTCATTATTACTGTGGGGGCGCCGTTGAGGAGATCGGCAAGCGGTAACTCATTCATCTGCGGCGAGGTCGTTGACTGCGTTTCAGTCGAGGCGTGACTTCTCGATTTTTGTAGCGTTAATGCGGCAATCAAATCGCTGCCTTCCAGTTGCCAAAACTGACCATTCTTACCGGAGATTTTGCCATTAACCACGGCGAGACTCTGACTTAATCCGGCCCGTCTTAAGTCGAAATAGACAGACTCATCTAAGGTGTTTTGTCCAAGGGGCGGAGTAAGTAGTACATCGGCACGCTGGCTCAAAAGCTCAGTCGCATCGCTATAACTGCGCACGGCATTGTCGTTGGTCGCTTTAACCCCAATCAGCAGAGTCACGGCCAAGGCGATACCGAGCAGAATCGCGCCCGCCTGCAAGGGCGCATGACGATAATGGGCGATAAACACCTTTAGGCTGAGCCACGTCAGCCTCAGCCAAGTTTGCTTAAGTTCAGTTTGCTTAAGTTCTATCTGCTTAAGTTCTGTGGGAGTCGCCTTAGTGAGCGGTTTATTGTTCATAAATAGCGACTGCACCTTGGGATAAGTGCCAACGTTTTTGCATAAAGGCGGCGCACTCTTCACTGTGGGTAACCATTAAGATACTGGTTTGGCTTTGCCGTGCCAGTTCACACAGTAATGCCATGACTTGCTTACCCGATACATCATCTAAGTTACCTGTGGGTTCGTCGGCCAGCAGTAACGTCGGTTTATGGGCTAAGGCGCGGGCGATGGCTACGCGCTGTTGCTGACCGCCGGATAGGGCTTCAACTTGGCGGTGAAGTAATGGCATCAGCCCAAGTTTTTCAACCAGATAGTCACACCAGGCTGACCACGGCTGCGCGGTTAAACTTAAGGAGAAGGCGATATTGTCTTTCACGTTGAGTGGCGTGAGTAAGTTAAATTGCTGAAACACGACACCTAAGGAATTGCGCCTGAAACGGCTCCAATCTTTGTCTTGCCAAGTTGAGGTGGACGCTTGTTCTAGTAAGATTTCGCCCGAGTCTGGCATTTCAAAACCGGCGATCAGGTTGAGTAAGGTGCTCTTGCCGCTGCCGCTGGGACCTGTAAGCGCCACGGTTTCGCCTCTATGGATCTGCAGGTCAACCGCTTGCAGCACTTGATGATATTGCTCGCCATCGCGAAAGCACTTGCTGACTTGGTTAAGCTTGGCGACTGGGTGAAGCTTGTCGACAGGATTTGGTTTAGCGACGTCGGCCATTGAGCAACTCCTTTATATCCATTGGCGGCTTATGTGGTAAGCAGTGTTTCAAGCTGTGGCTCCAACATATCCTGGCTGCAATTTAGCATTGCAATCCCGTGTTCAAGATAAAGCATTTTCTATTCAGATAGATACTGATTTTTCCTGTAATGGGATCATAAACGGGATCACAAAACATAAATCGTCACTTGCCGTAAAAATAGTCAATTGAATTAAATCCTCGACGAACTGTGAGTAAACGGCTTGAGCTGACGCCGCGTTTGTTGCATTCTGTGCGTCCTGTTAGCTTGGGAGTTAATCTCAATCTAACAATCCGTTCGGATGAAGGTAGCAGGAGAGTGGGGAATTGACCCCACACCGACGAGGCAACTTTGGTTTTATTTGAAGCGACGGTTTTATTGAATCGAATCTTCCCATAAAAACAAAGCACTCTTTCAGGTGCCGATAGGCGTGGACTGTTACTGGACGAGCCTCTGGAGAGACTGCCAATTGCACTTAATTTAACTTAACTTAAAGTGTGATCAGGTGGCGCCGAAGGCGAAAGTGTCGTGGTGTTATTGAACCGCGACGCGAAACGCTCAGGCAAAAGGACAGAGGAGAGGATGACTGCACAGTCCCTGTCGTTTGTCGTCGTGGGCTATTTTTACCCTTTGCTTGAGATAGCGCACTTTTGCATCTATTAAAAGCACTCGTTTAGAGGACTCGCTTGCTGCGCATTTCGCGTTCAGCTGGGGCGATTCTCAGTCGAGAACAGGCTAGAAGTAGTTTGCAATAGCGTCCGACTGCGGCGCGTCACAGCCATTTCTTTTCCTCCTCCGTTTATTAATTTTGTTGTTTAATATTCGAGGAATATCATGAGTTTTCAAGCTTTTCTTGCCAGCATTAATGGCATCGTCTGGGGCCCAATCACCCTTTGTCTGCTGGTGGGCACGGGGATTTATCTCACTGCACGCCTCAAGCTTATCCAAGTTATCCGTCTGCCTATGGCGCTGGGATTGTTATTTAAACCGGCAAAAGGTCATGGGGACTTATCTTCCTTTGCAGCGCTTTGCACAGCGTTGTCCGCAACCATTGGCACGGGCAATATTGTCGGCGTGGCGACAGCCATCAAAATGGGCGGACCAGGCGCATTATTTTGGATGTGGCTGGCGGCATTTTTCGGCATGGCGACTAAATATGCAGAGTGTATGTTGGCGGTAAAATATCGCACGACCGATGCGCGCGGGCAGATTGCGGGTGGCCCAATGTACTATATCGAGCGCGGCCTTGGTCTACCTTGGATGGCGAAATTGTTCGCTATCTTCGGGGTTGGTGTGGCCTTTTTCGGCATAGGTACTTTTGCACAAGTTAACGCCATCAGCGATGCGCTGACGATTGCCTTTGAAGTGCCGACTTGGTTGACGGCGACCGTGCTGACAGTGCTCGTTGCCGCCGTTACTTTAGGTGGGGTTAAGCGCATTTCGAATGTGGCGCAAAAGCTAGTGCCTGCCATGTCGATTGGTTATGTGCTGGCCTGCGTGTGGATTTTAGTGGGATTTTCTGAGCAAATTTTACCCGCCTTAGGTTTAGTGATTGAATCGGCCTTTACGCCACTCTCGGCAGCGGGAGGATTTTTAGGGGCGACAGTGGCGCAGGCAATTCAAATCGGTATTGCTCGCGGCGTGTTCTCCAATGAATCTGGCCTTGGTAGTGCGCCGATTGCAGCGGCTGCCGCTAAGACCAATGAACCCGTTGAGCAAGGTTTAGTCAGCATGACGGGCACCTTCTTCGACACCATCATTATTTGTACTATGACGGGCTTAGTGCTGATCATCACAGGTGTGTGGAGTGGTGAAACTGCGGGCGCGGCAATGACGAGCGCGGCGTTTGCCCTCGGTGGCTCTGCGGTTGTGGGTCAGTATCTGGTGACCATTGCGCTGGTGTGTTTTGCATTCACGACGATTCTAGGCTGGCATTATTACGGTGAACGCTGTTGGTATTACTTGGTCGGCGAGCGCGGTTTACGCTTGTATCAAGTGGTGTTTTTAGTACTGATCGCAGGTGGTGCTTTTATCAAGCTCGATGTGATTTGGTTGTTGGCCGATACGGTTAATGGCTTGATGGCGATTCCAAACTTGATCGCCATTGTAGGCTTGAGGCATATCATTATCGCTGAAACCCAAAGCTACTTTGCCCGTATCTTGCCAAATCAAACCTTAGAGACTGCTTCTTAGAGACGGCTTATTAGTGTTTTTAAAACAATAAATTACTTCACATTATTTTAACTTTGACATTGTCGCCACTGGATTCTTCGTTTACTTTATATGCACTATTTAAAAAATAGTGCATATAAAATCGAGGACTTTAGGGCGACGCCATGGACAAAAGTAAACTTCGTACTTTTCGCAGCAGAATCTTATCCCACATAGCCTTGCCTCTCATTTTAATCATGGCGAGTGTTTATGCTGTCAATGCTTGGTTTAGTTATCTCTCCTCGGAGAAGCGGCTCTACCATAGCCTTACGCAGGAGGCTAGTCACTCGGCTTCTCGTCTGCAATTGTTACTCGAGCACGCACAAGCCAATACCCAAGGCCTTGCTGATTTTATTGGTTTTTTGTCAAGCAAAGAAGATATGAATGACGCTGAGAGCGTTAAAAGTGTCTTGATGAATCGACTCAAACGTAATCCTGATTTCTTTGGCTCCGCAGTCGCGTTTAAACCCAACACCTTCCCCAATCGTAAACTCTTTTCTCCCTATGTTTACCGCGACACCAGTGGCAGCGACGATCTCCATTATCTCGATATTGGTGCCGAGGGTTACGATTATACCGATGGCACTTGGGACTGGTAGAACAATGCCATCAATCAAGCGGCGGGCTACTGGTCAAAGGCGTACTTTGATGAGGGGGCGGGCAATATTCTGATGGTGACTTATTCGGCTCCCTTTGGTGAGGCCGAGCATTATTTTGGTGTCGCGACGGTTGACTTAGCCTTAGATGGCTTGCCAAAGCAATTAGGAATTGCGCCTAATCGGCTGGTGGTTTTAGACGATCAAGGGCGACTGATTTATCATGTCGATAGGGAAAAAGTGTTGGCCACGACTTCAACACAGTGGCTCGATAAAAATAAATACAGGAATGCTGACTTTTGGGCCTTACAAGCGAAAGGGCTTGATGGTCAGGCAAGGTTTGTTGACGATAAGGATGTGGTTTACCTCGCGAGTATTGCAACCGTTCCGCAGCTAAAATGGCGCGTCATAGTGCTAGCGCCAGAGCAAGAATTATTCAGTTCCCTGCTCGATGATATGGCATCCATAATACTCAATTTGAGTTTGCTAACCCTCTTATTATTGTTGACTTGCTATCTGGCCGCTAAGCGACTGACTCGGCCCTTAGAGCTACTCGAGTCGGGTATCTTGTCCTTTGGGCAGGGTAAAACCCAGCAGCTCATTGTGCCTAAAGGCGCCGTGAGTGAGATTGTGACGCTGAGCAATACCTTCAATCAAATGGCGGAATTACTCGCCGACCGTGAGCAAGCCATTCTTGATTCCCGTGGCAACCGCTTTGCTCGTTTGATTGATGGTATGAGTGATAAGTCTTTCTATTGTTCCCTCGATCCTGATGGCCAACTAGCGCAAGTGAGCGAGGGTGTGACTAAGGTGCTGGGGATTTCCCCTGATCTGCTCAAGCGCAAATACCAAAGACTGTTTTCGGCCAATCCCCTCAATGAGAAAAACTGGCAATACACTGATTTAGCTTTAAAAGGCCAAAATGTTCCTTCGCATCAAGTGGAAATGCTGGATGATCAAGGGCATTTAAGAAGGCTCGATGTGTTTATGCAACCATTAATGTCTGACACCAATGAGTTAATGTCGGTGGAGATGTTATTTACCGATGTCACAGAGCAGTTCTCGGCGGCGGTCTGGTCAAATGCGGTACTGGAAGCCGCGCCCGAGGCCATGTTGATTGTCGATGAGCTAGGGCAAATCGTGTTCACTAACAGTCGCTGTCTGCAGCTATTTGGATACGAAACGGGCGCTATGTTGGGGTTGCAGGTTGAGGTGTTATTGCCGCAAGAATTGGGAGAAAGGCATGTACTTGAACGGCAAACATTCCTGCGTGAAGGCCGTGATAGAAGTATGGCAAATGCCCGTCATGTGCGGGCGTTAAAAGCCGATGGTAATGAATTTATTGCGGAAATAGCGCTGAGTATTCTTCCCACCGCCTTTGATGGACAAAGGCAAGTGGCGGCTTCAATACGCGATATGACACAAAAACTGGCCGTTGAGCAGAAGATCCGTGATAGCGAACAGCGTTTTCGTGGACTAGTGACGAATATTCCCGGCGCCGTTTATCGGACTCGCATCGGGGATGTATGGTTCATGGAATATATCAGTGACAATATTGCCGAGATTACGGGTTATGCAGCGAGTCAGTTTATTGAAAATCGCCAACGTACCTTTGCTTCGCTGATTTTAGAGGAGGATAGGCCTACATGTCATTTGCATATTGATAGAGCACTCGCGCAGCAAGAAACCTTTGAAGTGGAATATCGTATTCGCCACCGCGATGGCAGTATTCGCTGGGTACATGAGAAAGGTAAGGCGAGTTATACCGAATAGGGCATTCCACTCTGGTTTGACGGCAGTATCGACGATATTACCGAGAGTAAACTCGCGCTGGTACAGTTAGAGCAATCGCGTCAACAGATGACCAATATTACTGAGTCTATTCCTTGCACTGTGTATCAATTGCAGTGGCACTCGCCCACAGACCGTAGATTTACCTTCCTCTCTGGTGCGGCAATGAAGATGCTTGGGCTGCATCGCGATGATCTTATGAGTAATTTTGACATCATAGCCGAGCGGATTTTTGACGAAGAAAGGCCCGATGTTGTGCGGGCCTTGTCGGGTAAGAGTGAAGACAGACTGCAATGGATACGCGAGTTTCGCTATCGCCACCCTAATGGCAGCATACGTTGGATGGAAGCGGGCGCGAGCGGTCATTTGGGTGAAGAGGGTGCCATCACGTGGAATGGCTATGTGATGGATATAACCCAACGTAAAACTATAGAGCAAGAGTTAGCCCTCAGTGAGGCGCACTTTAAGGCGCTGTTCGATGGGGCGACCATTGGCATAGTCAATGTGGATATTAAAGGCGTTATTTTAGATTGTAATGACCAATTCTGTGCCGATATGGCGCTGTCACGTAACCATTTACGTAATACTGCTATTTTTGAGGTTCTCAGTGAGCAAGATCAACCCATAGCTAAGGCGCAATTTCAGGAGTTGGTTGAAGGTAAGATTGACCATTATCGCGGCGAGCGCAGTTTTATTCGTCCTTCCGGTGCGCCTTTGTGGATGACAGTCAATGTGTCGGCACTGCTTGATGCCCAAGGACAATTTGAATCGGCCGTGATCAGCATGGTCGATATGACAGAGCTTAAATTGCTCTCAGATGAGCTGTTACTCGCCAAAGAGCAAGCCGATGCGGCCAGTAAAGCCAAGGGTGACTTCTTGGCGAATATGTCCCACGAAATCCGTACTCCAATGAATGCCATTATCGGCATGTCCCAGCTGTGCTTGCAGACCGAATTAGATAAAAAACAGAAGAATTATGTAGAGAAGATTGAGCGGGCATCGCAGTCTTTGCTGTCGATTATCAATGACATTCTGGATTTCTCTAAGATTGAAGCGGGTAAGTTAGATATAGATTCAGTTCCCTTTCAGCTCGATACTATGTTGGAAGATCTCAGCGATATGTTCTCTGAGAAAGCTGCCCACAAACAAATTGAATTATTGTTCGCCGTTGCGCCCAACGTGCCTCGTTATCTGTTAGGGGATTCGCTGCGATTAGGCCAAGTGCTGATTAACTTGATGAATAACGCCATTAAGTTCACCGAACGCGGTGAGGTGCTACTGTCGCTCAGTTTAGTTGAGCAGCAAGATGATGATGTCGTGCTGCGTTTTAGCGTGCGTGACAGCGGCATCGGGTTAACTGAGCAGCAGCAAGCAAAATTGTTTAAATCTTTTACCCAAGCGGATACTTCAACCACCCGTAAATACGGTGGCACAGGTTTAGGTTTAGCTATCTGTAAGCAGCTAGTTGAACTCATGGGCGGGAAGATAGGGGTAGAAAGTCAGTTCAGTCATGGCAGCACTTTCTATTTCACGGTCAAGTTGCACATTTCCGATGGTCAGAAATTAGTACTCGAACAAGAGCTTGAAGGCATGTCTGTGCTGGTGGTCGATGATAACGCGACCGCCAGAGATATTATGCGTACTACGCTTGAAAGTATGGGCTTTAGGGTCGATACGGTTCGCTCGGGTGAAGAAGCGATAAGCCGCTGCTTATTGCAAGCCTATGAAGTGGCGTTAATTGATTGGAAAATGCCTAACATGGATGGGCTGGAAACCGCGCGTCAAATCCAATTGCAGGCTCAGTCGCAATCTCAATCTCAATCACAACCTCAGTCTCATCCTCAGCCCAAGATTTTGATGGTCTCTGCCCATGCGGATCATGATTTCCTCACTCAAATTGAGCAACTGGCTTTAGCGGGATACATCAGTAAACCCATCAGTGCCTCACGCTTACTCGATGGCATAATGAACGCGATTGGCCGCGAAGGCATATTGCCCGTGAGACGCCGCACCGAAGAGTTGGCTCCGCAGTTGTTAGTGCCACTGCAAGGAAAACGTATCCTATTAGTGGAAGATAACGAGATGAATCTCGAAGTCGCCAGCGAGTTTTTAGAGCAAGTGGGGATTATTTTATCCATAGCGACCAATGGTCAAATCGCCTTAGACAAACTGTCGCAGCAGCATTTCGATCTAGTACTAATGGACTGCCAAATGCCGGTGATGGATGGCTATCAAGCCACTCAGGCGATAAGAAAAAGGCCTGAGTTGGCCAGTTTACCCGTCGTCGCCATGACAGCCAATGCGATGGCGGGCGATAGGGACATGTGCATCAGGGCGGGCATGAACGACCATATCGCTAAACCGATAGAAGTGAATGTTCTTTATCAAACCCTGTTGAAATACCTCGCACCTGCATCAGAAACAGTTGCAGTAGTTACCTCTGCTCAAACAATGCCATCTAATACCAAGTACGGAGCGGGCAATAGTGCCGAACAAACCGTATTGCTTAAGTGGCCTGAGCACCCAGAGCTGGATATCGATAGAGGTTTGCAACTGGTGCAACACTCGACGCGGCTTTATCAACGCATATTTGATCGTTTTGTGAGCAGTCAGCGTAATTTGGTGGAACAGGTTCGCAAAGCCATAGCGGCGAATCAAATCGAAGATGCGGTGCGTATTGCCCATACCCTTAAAGGCTTAGCGGGCAATTTAAGCTCGGCTAAATTGGTGGAGTTAGCGCGTTTACTTGAGTTGCATTTAACTGAGAATGCGCCCTTTGAAGATGAGTTAGTTCAGATTCAACCGCTAGTGGCTTCTATTTGCGATGCGATTGAATACGCCAAACCCGCAGCGGTGAATCAAGCCGAACCCCAAGCCGTTGATTTGTTATCTGCTGAGGATTTAAGGGCGGCATTACAGGCCTTGCGGCAGAACTTAGATGATGCCGATGCCAGCGCAGTGGCAAAAATTGATGCCTTAAAGCCGCAGGTGAGCAGTGAAATGTGGCAAGCGTTAAGCCCTGCCTTGTCTATGATTAATCAGTACCAGTTTGATGAGGCGATCGACTTGATTGATGATGTCATTGCTCAGTTAGGATAAAAAAGTAGCACACTGAATTCAAAACGCATGAAGTGGAGTTGTTAATGGAAAAGGCAACAATATTAGTCGTCGATGACACACCGGAGAATATCGATATTTTGATCGGTATTTTGGGTGATGACTATAAAGTCAAAGTGGCGATCGACGGGCCAAGGGCGTTAGCCTTAGTGGCAAAGTCGCGGCCCGACTTAATTCTGCTTGATGTGATGATGCCGGGAATGAATGGCTATGAGGTCTGCAAGCTGCTAAAGCAAGATCCACTCACTAGCCATATTCCAATCATTTTTGTGACTGCTCTATCTGAATCCTCCGACGAAGCCCAAGGTTTTGCCTTGGGTGCAGTGGATTACATCACTAAGCCCGTGAGTGCGCCTGTGGTTAAGGCGCGAGTGAAAACCCATCTTGCACTCTATGATCAAAAACGCCTACTCGAACAACAAGTTAAAATCCGTACCCACGAGTTAGAAGAAACCCGCTTTGAAATCATCCGCCGCCTCGGCCGCGCCGCCGAATATAAGGACAACGAGACAGGTTTACATGTGGTACGCATGAGCCACTACGCCCGAATATTGGCGATAAAGCTTGGTTTACCTAGCACTTTCTGCGACTTAATTTTTACTGCGGCGCCGATGCACGATATCGGTAAAATCGGCACCCCCGATGCTGTGCTGAAAAAGCCGGGTAAGCTTGATGCCGAGGAGTGGCGCATCATGCAGCAACATGCCGCTATCGGCGCCGAAATTATCGGTGAACACAGCGATCCGTTATTGCAGATGGCCCGTCGCATCGCCTTAACTCACCATGAGAAGTGGGATGGTTCAGGCTACCCTAATGGCTTAGTGGGAGAGGATATTCCCCTTGAAGGGCGGATCACCGCGATTGCCGATGTATTCGATGCCTTGACTTCGCAAAGACCCTATAAACAGGCTTGGATTATTGAAGCGACGATGGAGTTATTCGACAATCAAGCAGGAAAACATTTTGATCCTAAGCTGGTGGAAATGTTTAAAGAAATCCTGCCTGAGGCGATCGCCATTCGAGATACTTATTTAGAAAGCTGATGCTCGAATGCTCGAATGCTCGAATGCTCGAATGCTCAAGTGCTTGAGGGCTTGAGTATAAGATAAGCTAAAGGCGCCATTGGCGCCTTTATTCTGTTTCAATCTCTATACCGTGTTATTAAATCAAAGCCTTATGCTTCGTCTAATAAGTAGGGCAGGGCTTGAATCGTTAAGCTTGATTGCTCATCGTCGGCAAAACGCAGTTTAGTATCGTTGCTGGTATCGTTGGCGAGCACTGCGGTTAACAACACTTGGTTACCGCGCTGTACAAACTCAATAATATGGCCGCCACGGCGAAAGCCATCTTCCATCGCGATTTCAAGGCCAGACTCTAGGCTGATTTGCAGATTAGTATGACCATGCAGAATATACAGGGCGCGTTTATTGCCGCCACGATATTTCATCCGCGCTATGGTTTCTTGTCCCATGTAACAGCCCTTGTTGAAGCTGATACCGTTAACCGCTTGTAGATTGCACATCTGCGGTACGTATTGGCTGGCATGGCTGGCGGCAAGGTTGGGATAACCCGCGATAATTTCTAACGCTTGCCAAGCACTGGCATCAAATACGCTCAGCTTTGATTTGGCCACTAAAGCTGCAGCAGCTTCTGGGGTTAACATTAAAATGAAACGGTCAGCGTCTTTTAAAATCGCGCCATGTTCAATTGGCGTGAATTCTTGATGAATGTCGCCAAAATGTTCGCTCACGAACTTGCTTGCTTGTTCACCGGCGACCCCGAGCAAAGTCCATTCAGCGGATGCATTGCTTAAGGTGGCATTGCTAAACACGGCATATTTTTGTAACTGGGGTAAATCGACTTCGATGGCATCCTTTGGCATCAGCATAAAGAGCGCATCTTGGATGGCAAAGGTCCTGAAACTGGCCAGCATTTTACCTTTTGGATCGCAATGTGCACCCCAGCGCCATTGGTTATCGGCTAATGAGCTGATGTCAGTGGTCACTTGGCCATGGATGAAACTGCGGCCTTGTTCTCCAACCACTTTAATAAGGCCCATATGAGATAAGTTGGCAAGCATGAGTGGAGGCAAAGAAGCGTCCAGATCCCAATGGGGCGTAGAAACTGAAATAGTCATAGCGAGATCCTGAAAATGAAGGCGATGTGAGAGGCTAGATTGTAACGGAATTCCTGTTGGCTCAAAAGCATAAGGCGCACATATCTGTGAATGATATGTGCGCCTTAGTCTTTGTACTTTAGCCGAAACGCTTAATGCGATTCGGCTTAACTCTTAAAACAGCACGCGGGTACGCAGTGTGCCTTCAATTGCCTTTAACTCAACTAAGGCTTCTTCGGCTTGGTGAGTGTCGACTTCCATGACCACATAACCAATCTCAGCGGTAGTTTGCAGATATTGCGCGGCAATGTTGATGCCTTTTTCCGAGAAGGCTTGGTTGATCTTGATCAGCACGCCTGGACGGTTTTGGTGAATATGCAGCAAGCGTGAGGTGCCTTTATGCATAGGTAGCGATACTTCAGGGAAGTTAACTGCAGATACGGTCGAGCCGTTGTCTGAGTATTTAGCGAGCTTGCCCGCGACTTCGATACCAATGTTTTCTTGGGCTTCAGCAGTACTCCCACCCACATGCGGTGTCAGTAATACGTTATCAAGACCTCGAAGTGGACTGATAAATTCATCGTCATTCGATTGTGGCTCAACCGGGAACACATCAATCGCCGCGCCAGCGAGGTGACGCTCTTTCAAGGCGACCGTTAAGGCCTCGATATCAACCACAGTACCGCGTGAGGCGTTGATAAAGATGCTGCCCTTTTTCATCGCCGCAAATTCAGCTGCGCCTATCATGTCTTTGGTTTGTGGGGTTTCTGGTACGTGTAAGCTCACTACGTCAGCTTGCGCCAGCAATTGTTCCATTGAATGAATTTGCTGTGCATTGCCTAACGGCAGTTTGTCTTCGATATCGAAGAACACCACGCGCATGCCCAGCGTCTCAGCCAGAATGCCAAGCTGAGTACCGATATGACCGTAACCGATTACGCCTAAGGTTTTTCCGCGCACTTCGTAGCTGCCAGCGGCGGTTTTCATCCAGCCACCACGGTGGGCGATGGCGTTACGCTCAGGGATACCGCGCATCAGCATAATGATTTCGCCAATCACGAGTTCGGCAACACTGCGAGTGTTGGAGAATGGCGCGTTAAATACTGGGATACCCAGGGATTCGGCGGTGGCAAGATCAACTTGGTTGGTTCCGATACAGAAGCAACCGACCGCGATCAACTTCTCGGCGCGTTTCAGCACTTCGGCAGTTAATTGGGTACGTGAACGAAGTCCCACGAAATGTGCATCTTTGATGGATTCAATTAATGCTTCATCGCCTAATGAGGCTTTGTGGTATTCGATGTTGGTGTATCCCGCACGCTCAAGTACATCGACCGCAGATTGGTGGACGCCTTCCAACAGCAGGATCTTGATCTTATCCTTGTCCAGCGAATGTTTCGCCATGATATGGGTACCCTCTAATTAATAGAAATGTTTCTTATGATATGCTGACAACCTTCACCCACCAAAATAGCACTTTTTTTACTCAGTGTGGAGGGCTAGATGGCTAAAGTTAATATTCTAAATTAAGAACAATATCGCATAAGAGGAAGAAACATTGAATAACAAAATCGCGTGGTGTGCTATTTACCTCTTAGTGCTCGTTTGGTCGGCGATAAATCCCGCAGATCCTTTCACTTGGTGGCTCGAAGCGGCTCCCGCATTAGTGGCTGTGCCACTGCTATTTTTTACCCGCAAACGCTTCCCATTAACGCCGCTGGTGTATGTTTTAGTGTTAGCCCATTGCTGTGTGCTGTTTGTCGGCGCGCATTACACCTATGCTGAAGTGCCATTATTCGACACGATTGCCCATTGGATGGGTTCAGAACGTAATAATTACGACAAGTTAGGTCACTTTGCGCAAGGTTTTATCCCTGCCATGTTAGCGCGTGAAATTATGCTGCGTAATCAAGCGGCCAAACCCGGTGCTTGGTGTGCGTTTTTGGTCACATGTTTTGTGCTCGCGTTTTCGGCGTTTTATGAACTCATTGAATGGTGGGTTGCAGTGGCAACAGGTGAAGGCGCTGAAGCCTTTTTGGGAACCCAAGGCTATGTGTGGGACACTCAATCAGATATGTTAATGGCATTAATTGGCGCAATTGTCGCACTCGTTTTATTGTCTCGTTTTCAAGATAAGCAAATAGCAGCACTTAAACTCAGACGCTAGTGGCCGTGAGTTGCTGATTGTTTCAGCTTGAGTCATAAGTTCATTCTTCCATAAAGCTTCTAACATGAGTGTGATGGTATTTAGCTGTCACACTTTCTTATTGCCTGCATGTTATTTTTGTGTTGCAACTTTCGATGGGTGTCTTCATAGTTTGAAAGTACTAGATTTCGTGAGTCGGTTAAACCTAATGGAGTTTTATGCTGTTATTCCAATTATATTCCGTCAGTTAGTCGAACTTACTAGGATTTAAAAGGGAATAGTACATTTGGGTGATGTTTTTCAGTCTTTAACTAGTCAGAATCAACTAGGTTAATGGAATGTTTAAAAATCTAACTAAAGAGGCTGGTCAAACATACCATTTTGCTAATAGAAAATACTTTTCAGGGAGGAGAGTCATTGAGCACAATTAATGAATTAGTTTTTTTACATCAAATGGCGGCACCATGTCATTTAGCGTTACTCGCTGAATCCATAGGCTTGAAAACTCGTATCGTTAAGCATGCGGCGGAATTAGATTTAGATAAGAGTCGTCGAAGTTTTTATCTGATCACCCAAAAAGGCGCTGCACTCGATAACAAGGGGATCCCTTTACTGGCTTCGCGCTTAGTATCACATTTCCCCGTGGCGCTGTACCAAGTTGAGCGAGACTCTTTAGATCAAGAGTCAGCTATGTTACTTGGCATTCGAGGCATTTTATTTGCCGATCAACGTATGGATTTGATGTTAACAGGTTTGCGTAAAATGGTGGCAGAGGAGTTGTGGTACGACAGAACATTACTGAGTAAAGTGTTCCGTCGTGTTGTACAAAAGCTCGATGGCAATAATGAGATGCTCTCCGATACAGTGGCTATGCTACAGATGCTGACTTCCCGTGAGCGCACTATTATTCAATTTGTGTCGAGTGGCGCGAGGAATAAAGAAATCGCCCACAGATTGTGCATCAGCGAACATACGGTGAAGGCTCATATTTCCTCTATCTTCCGTAAAACCCAGTCCCGTAATCGTGTTGAGTTGTTGCGTTGGGCACAAACCTATCAGACTCACTTTGAGCTGTGCAGCTAGGTAGTTAAAGATATTGATCGTTAGCTTTTCGCTTTGAGTGGTTAATGTTAATAATTGCTGGTTAGTCAGAATAGAAAAGCGGGAATGTTTATTTAAACATTCCCGCTTTTTGTTCAACACCCTTTTGATAAACCACCAAAGAGTGTAGCTGTGGTGGTTTTAACAGGATTGACTAGTATTGCACTACAGTAGCAACGTTCATATTGCCTGATTGATTAACGCTGATGCTGTTGTTATTGCCAGCTTGAGAACCTAGTACTAAGTTATCGTTACCTGTTTGAGTGATCAACAGGCTGTTATTATCACCGCTTACTTCAAATGAACTACTAGCGTCACCACCAATCCAGTTACCGTTACCTGTTTGAGCAATTTGTGCAGTGTTTTCATCACCTTCGATAATCAAATCGATAAGGTTAAGGTCGCCATTTTGCAGTGCAGTGACATCAGCATTATTGTTGCCAACAATGGAAATGACGGCTTCGTTTTGAGCACCATCTTGCTCAACATCCACTTCGTTATCGCTACCTACTGCATCTACATAGGCAAAGTTAGTATCACCTTCTTGGCTAACTTCAATACTGTTATCTTGACCATCAGCAAAGGCAACGATTTCGTTGTTATTGCCTTTAGAAGATAAATCGAAGTCGTTATCTGTGCCGTATGCACCAAAGGTTGCGAAGTTAGCATCGCCTTTTTGTTTCAAGTCAACGTCGTTGCTATCGCCCCATACTTGGAATTCTGCACCGTTTACATCGCCTTTTTGAGTGATAGTAATATCGTTATCATCACCTTGGATATCGGCCACTAAAGTATCGCCGATAGTGTTGCCGCTGCCATTTTGGGTAATATCGACAGTGTTGTCATCACCCGTAGTCATAGCAAGATAAGCTGTGTTGCCGTTACCTTTTTGATCCATTGAAATATCGTTGTCGCTGCCAGCAAGAGCGTAAACGAAGCCAACATGGTTATCACCTTTTTGGACCATGTCTACTGTGTTGTTGTCGCCTGCAATACCTTTAGCCGCGCCAAAGTTATTGTTACCCGCTTGATTAACAGAAATGTCGTTGTTGTTACCCACGTTAGCGGTTAAATCAAGGGCGATTAGACCCGCTTGGTTGTTGTCACCCACTTGGGTTATTTTCCCGTCGTTGTTGTTGCCTTCAACGCGGAATACTGCAAAGTTAGCATCGCCTTCTTGCTCAACAAATACGCTGTTTTCAACGCCAGTGATTTCAACTTGGCTTTCGTTGACTTCGCCTAATTGACTCACGATTGCAGTGTTATTGTTGCCAGTAACATCATTGCTGCTTTGGTTAAAGAAACCGTCTTGCGACACATTGACATTGTTGTTGTCACCGATAACATTTGCACTTGCCACATGCCAATCAGCTTGTTGTGTTATCTGGACTTTGTTTTCTGCACCCGTCGAATTAATTGCGGCTTCATGCCACACACCGTCTTGGATAACGGTTGCGGTTTGATCGTTACCTGTTTGCACAACTGCTGCAGCGTTAAGGCCACCCGTTTGTGAGACTAAGGTGTCTTGGGCTTGGCCTGACTGTACTACGCTAATTTCGCTCACTGTACTGGCAGCAAAGGCTTGACCGCTTAAACCTGTTGCAATGGCCAAAGCAATAAGTGATTTTTTAGCTTGTGATTTCATGTGACGCTCCCTGTTTAATATTGAGTTATTGAGATTGCAGCACCGTCTGCAATCTGTTGAATCGAAAAATTGCCGCTTCCTAGCTGGTTCAGTTGCACGAGATTGTTATTGCCAATTTGTGTCACTGAAGCCGTATTTTGACTGCCCACTTGCAGTAGTTGCACTTTATTGTTTGAACCAATCTGCGTGATTAGCGCATCGTTATCATTGCCGACTTGTGTTACATCGGCCTTGTTATCGTTGCCTGATTGGAACAGTAATCCTTGGTTAGCATTGCCTTGTTGCACCAGTTCGATAAGGTTATCGCGACCGGAACGTTCCAGTAATGCCTGCAGGGTTATAGGTAACTCATTGACATTCAGCTCTTGTGCTGAGGTCATACAACTACAGAGCAGGAGCAGCGGTACCAAAAAGCGTATAGAGGTATTTGGCACGGGTGACTCCTTGTATCAAATATCTTGGACTGCCTAAAACAACAGACACTCCAAATTCAGCCCTGAAGATACGAGTCCCGTTAACATGTCGCAATTGGCCAAAAGGGTATTTATTACGCAAAAGATTCAAAGCGGATAAATGATGAATGTATTGCTATTTAATTGATTAATATGTTTTTATCTGTTTTCTAGATGGTGTTTGTTTAGGTAGGGTAGTCTAGTTGGCCTAGTAGTTAAGTCGTATTCGTTGCTAAGCAATCTCATCATTTTTAAACAAGGGTGCAACAAAATTAAGCAATGCATCGACTGTCACGTGATATTTTTCGGGGAAAAAAATTATAGGAAATATGGTGGGAATAGTGCTGTTGGATTGACTCAATTTAAGGGCTATTTAGCGGTATTACAGCGCGTTCAAAGGCGAACTAGGAGATTTTATCTACAGCAGTCCTTAAAGAGTGATGAAGAGTCCATGAGCGGTTTAATGAGTTAAAAAATTCAACCATAGTGGTCGAATTCCTTGGTGAATGAGTGACAAGCTGAGCATTAACCTTTTATATGAGATCAGTGTTTCTCTGGCTCCTTTGATTCTTCAGGGGAGACCTCTGCACTGATCTGGCTTTTTCTATCCTTCAGTTGCTGCATTGCGCTGTTATTGTTCACAGTCAGCGCATTGAAGCGAGTATTGATATCGTCCATTTCGTTGATGTATTCAGGATCGCTTTTTTCTTTATTTTGCCAATAACGTTTACGCTCTAATTTTTGTAATTCACTGGCGCGCAGAATTTCAAAATAGCTGTTCTCCTGTTTAAGTCGATAGATTTCGCCATCGAGTAATTGCAGCAATTTTTCTTTAGAAATGGTTTGGCGATTCAGTAGCGCTTGCAGGGGATCGACTGGAATGTCCCTTTTATCTGAGTCGACTTCTGTGGTGATCCCCAACTGATATTCGATTTTATGTTGGCTAAATTCCTGCGGGCAAGCGGTTTGGCTAAAGACAATTTTGTCATCTTTACGGCATTTATAAATGGTATTTGCCTGTACTGCACTTGGCAAAATAACACAGATTAGGGTGAGTATCAGTCTTACCATTAGGCCACAAATCCTTTGTACACTTGCATAGCGATTATGATTTAGTTCTTTGATTACAATCGATAAATAGTCAGCTTAATGCTTGCGCCATTAAGTCTATTCAATCAGTGAGTTATGCCTCGTCCCATGGGACGTTGGTTTTTGGGGCCATTAAACCTAAGGTATTAAAGTATTAGCTATATATCAGTAAAGGGGCAAATTTACTGTGTTTATTGTAGTGGCCAAGATTTTACTTATCGCTAACATCTGCATCATACTATGGCGTAAGTTTAGGGATAAAACCAGTTTTTTGACGATTCAATTTTTTGGCGCTAAGGTTGATTCTAAACGATAAATTTAATGGTGCGCGGCAGATTCAAAGCATAAAAAAGGGAGCGAGAGCTCCCTTTATTGATTGACGCTAAGTATTAGCGATCGAACCTTAAGTTATCGATAAGCCGTGCTTTACCTATATAGGCGGCGGCTAAAATCACTAAGGCTTGATCCTGATGTTGGGCCTGTTCTAGCGTGTGAGCGTGGCGAATTTCGAGATAATCCGGCGTAAAACCGGCCGCGATTAACTTGGCTTTTGCTAGCTCGGTCACTTGTTCAAAACTTTCACCTTGCTTGATCCCAGTGGCCATGGCATCTATGGCTTGTTTTAGTGCAGGCGCTGCGGCTTTTTCTGCGGTAGTGAGGTAACCATTGCGCGAACTCATGGCTAAGCCTGAGTCTTCACGTATGGTATCAATACCGATAATTTCAATCGGTAATGACAAGTCTTCAACCATAGTTTTGATCACTAACAGCTGTTGATAGTCTTTATTACCGAATAGGGCCACATCGGGCTGTATTATGTTAAACAGTTTACAAACGATAGTCGCAACACCACGAAAATGTCCCGGACGGCTCGCACCACAAAGCACGTCGGAAATCCCTGGGACTTCGACATAGGTTTGCTGCTCTAGACCCTTGGGATACATCACGGCTGGCGTCGGGGTGAATAATAGCTCAGCGCCAGCAGCCGTGAGGGCTTCGCTGTCGGCAGCCAGCGTGCGTGGGTAAGCATCTAAATCTTCGTTCTGACCAAATTGCATTGGATTAACGAAAATTGAGACCACCACATGGTCACACTTGCTCGCGGCTTCTTTGACTAAAGTAATGTGTCCCTGATGGAGATTGCCCATGGTGGGCACAAAGGCGACGGTTTCGCCCTTGGCACGCCATGCACGCACTTGGGTGCGAATATCATCAATATGGGCGCTAGTGATCATTGAGCCTTACCTTGCATAAATCGGTTATTAATTAAAAGTGTGTTCGTCGCCAGGGAATGTTCCTTGGGCAACTTCGTCGATATAAGCACGCACGGCAGAACGAATTTCACCGGTTTGCTTCAGGTAGTTTTTCGAGAAACGTGGAATATAACCACTTGAAATACCTAACACATCATGCATAACCAAAATTTGGCCATCGGTCGATGCGCCCGCGCCAATCCCAATAACCGGAATCGTTAAGGCTTGAGTGATCGCCGCTGCGAGTGGCGCTGGAATGCATTCCACAACCAAGAGTTGAGCACCAGCTGCTTCTAACGCTTTTGCTTCGTCAAGGATGCGCTGGGCATTTTCGGCGTCGCGGCCTTGCACTTTAAAACCACCAAACACATGGACTGACTGAGGCGTTAGCCCTAAGTGAGCACACACGGGAATACCGCGTTCGGTTAGCTTAGTGACCGTTTCGAGTAACCAGTGGCCACCTTCGACTTTTACCATGTTCGCGCCAGCCTGCATTAACTCAGTGGCATTAACCATAGCTTGTTCTGGTGTGGCGTAACTCATAAAGGGCATATCGGCGATCAGCAGGGCACGTTCGATACCGCGACGGACACAGCGAGTATGGTAAGCGATATCCGCCGTAGAGACGGGCAGGGTATCGTCATGGCCTTGGAGAACCATTCCTAGAGAATCGCCGACGAGCAGCACATCTACACCTTCGCTATCGAACGCGCTGGCAAAACTGGCATCATAGGCTGTCAGTGCCGTGAATTTTCTACCTTCCTGTTTGTATTTCAACAGGGTTGAGCTAGTAATTTTAGACATATGGATGATCTTCAAACCAAATAGAAGTGGTGTTATAAGCTAACTGGGGACGGACTTCAATGATCAATGCCCAGTTGTTGTAACTCGGCCAACATTTTTGTATCGATAAGACTGCCGATTGCAGTGTTGCACGGCAGAATAAGATTCGGTGCGATTGCGGCTAAAGGTACGAGCACAAAGCTGCGCTCTTTCATGCCGTAGTGGGGCACTTTGAGTCTGGGAATGTCAATTTTCTCATTGCCATACAAGAGTAAATCGAGATCTAAGGTTCTGGGCCCCCAACGTTCAAGGCGCACTCGTCCTTGGGTGTTTTCGATATGCTGCAATGCATCGAGTAAGGCTAATGGCATGAGTTCAGTGTCGAAACTGGCCACCGCATTAACATAATCGGGTTGCACCACATCGCCCATGGGCGTCGAATAGTAATAGGGGGAAACCAGTAGACTATTGCCTAAGGCTAATGCGGACAATGCCGTGACGGCATTGTCCAATTGAGCCTTGGGATCTTCAAGATTTGCGCCTAATGCGACGTAGACGCGAGGCATTATTCAGCCGTTTTCGCTTTTGGCGTGCCACTTGTTTTAGGGGCGCTCGTTGTGGCTGAACCATCGGCATTCGGTGCGCGAGGACGGCGACGACGTTGAGTGGCATTACGGTTACGATTGGGCGATTTACTGCCGCTACGCGCAATGGCTAAGCGTTCCGTTTCATCGGCTTCAACAAACTGTTGCCACCAAGCGGCACTCTTAGCGACATTACCTGCTTCGACTTCGCCCCTGAGCAATAGCAAATCGTATGCGGCTCTAAACTTAGGATGTTCCATCAGTTTAAAGGCGCGAGTGCCTTGGCTACGGTCAAAGCGTAACTGCAACTGCCAAATGTCTTTTGCTGGCGTACTAAAACGGCGTGGAATGCTTATGGTTTGGCATTGCTGCTCCATCACATCGCCCATAGCGGCAAAGAAGGCATCGTATAACGTCAGGCCACTTTCAACGGCAATATCTTCGGCGCGTTGACGCAGTGGATACCAGAGAAGCGCAGCATAGAAGAATGAAGGCGTCACTGGCTTATCTTCGTTAACTCTTTGATCTGTGCTCTTCATGATGGCTTGCACCATTTTCATGGTCGTGCCTTTAGGATCATCTTTTAGCAGAGCGGCCACTTGCGGAAATAGCGGCGCGAATAGCTTGTATTCTTGCATCAGTTCGAAGTTGGCTAAGGCTTTGCCTGCAAAGAAGAGTTTCAGCACTTCTTCGTACATACGCGCTGCGGGAATATCTTTTAGCAGTGGCGCTAATTGTTTAATCGGCGCTGCTGTAACTGTTTCGATACCCATGTTGAGTTTAGTGGCGAAACGCACCGCCCTTAACATACGTACCGGATCTTCACGGTAACGGGTTTCTGGATCGCCAATTAATCTTAGTGTGCCAGCTTTAAGATCTGTCATGCCGCCGCCGTAGCTACGGATCGAGTAATCGCTGATATCGTAATAGAGGGCATTCACGGTAAAGTCGCGGCGCTCAGCATCTTCGTCGATTTCGCCATAGACGTTATCACGTAGCAAACGCCCTTCGGCATTAGCTTTAGAGACTTTCTCATTGCTTTCGCCATGGTGACCACGAAAGGTCGCCACTTCGATAACATCGCGGCCGAAAACGATATGGGCCAGACGGAAACGACGACCGACGACTCGGCAGTTGCGGAATAGTTTTTTGATTTCTTCCGGCGTCGCATTGGTCACGACGTCGAAATCTTTCGGTTCAATCCCTAAGAGTAAATCGCGTACACCGCCGCCGACTAAATAGGCTTTAAAACCTGATTTATTCAGTCTGTATAATACCTTAAGGGCATTTTCGCTGATTTGTTTGCGCGAGATGGTATGGGCATCTCTCGGCACTAACTCTAAGCTTAACGCACCGGAACTTTGTTCAGGTGTTGTTGGTTCAATCTGAGCTTGAGTCGGAGCGGTCGTTTTAGGCGCGTCTTCAAATAGCTGTTTGCAGAATTGGCTGATACGGCGAAAAATGGGACACCTCGAAATATGATCTGTTATTTGATTAAAAATCTGGCGGCTATCATATACCAAATGCAGCCTAATGAGTATATCAGGGCTCGATCAGTATCTCAGATTGTTGCGGTATAGTGGATAATTGAAACTGATTTACGGCTTGAGCGAGCATTTGTGCCACAGAACCTTGGGTCTCAACAGGTTGTTGGCCTAAAAATGCCAGCGCCGCATTGAGGCTCGACTGTGGATTAAGTGTATCAATCGCTTGCGCATGATTTTGTTTAGAGAGTTTAAATCCCTTGCTCAAACAGGCAAGCGGCAAGTGCAACCATTGCGGTGCAGCCAAGCCAAAGTTTTGATACAAACTCAGTTGGCGACAACTGGCTTCGATTAAGTCACAACCTCGAACCACTTCTGTGATGCCTTGATAGGCATCGTCGAGCACTACGGCCAGTTGATAGGCGTACAGGCCATCGCTGCGTTTGATAATAAAATCCTCGGCGGCAAAATGGCTATCGACGCAAATATGCCCCATGAGGTTATCGTCAAATTGTTGCACTTGCGCGGTATTAACTATCCGCACCGCCCCAGACTTAACCACATTTGCAGCTTGGGTTTGTGGCAAGCGGTGACAGCGGCCATCGTAGACACCGCCCATGGCTTGAATTTGCTTGCGACTACATTGGCAGAAATAGGCTTTATCTTGGGCGAGTAGTGAATCAATTTGTGCTTGATAGGCCGCAGTGCGCTGGCTCTGATACAAAGGCACATCATCCCACTCAAATCCATAGGCTTCTAAGGTGCGCAAGATATCATCGGCGGCGCCTTTGACTTCCCGTGGAGGATCGATGTCTTCAATGCGAATTAACCATTTACCCTGTTGCGAACGCGCACGCAGATAACTGCCAAGGGCGGCGATAAGCGAGCCAAAGTGCAAGGCACCCGAAGGCGAAGGCGCAAAACGTCCGACATAGGGGCGATGAGTTGAAGTTGGAGAAGATAAAGTCGCCATATTACTGAGTTAGCAGTTAGTGTCAGTCAAAGTGGGCGTATTTTAGAGGGATACAAGGATAAAAGCGAATCGGGGTAAATTGGAGTGAGCTTGGCTTCAACTCTAAGAGTCAAGGTGTTGTTAGAAACAAATAGGCGGGGAAATCCCCGCCCAGTATGCTTGATTAACCAGCCATTTGTTTCTCTTTGATCTCTGCAAGCGTTTTACAGTCGATACATTGATCGGCTGTTGGACGCGCTTCGAGACGGCGGATGCCGATTTCGATACCGCAAGAATCACAGAAGCCGAAATCGTCTTCTTCAATTTTTTGCAGTGTTTTTTCGATTTTTTTGATCAGCTTACGTTCTCTATCGCGAGCACGAAGTTCGAGGCTAAACTCTTCTTCTTGTGCTGCACGGTCAACAGGATCGGGAAAGTTTGCGGCTTCGTCCTGCATGTGGCTAAGAGTACGGTCGACCTCTTCACGCAACTGATTGCGCCAAGCTTCAAGAATTGTCTTGAAGTGACCCAGTTGCTTAGCGTTCATATACTCCTCACCCGGTTTTTCCTGGTAAGGATTTACACCTGCGATAGCGAGTACGCCAAGTTTTTTGGTGCCTTCAGGCATAACGCATCTCCTGTAATCATTTGCGTTTGTAGGGCGTCCTTAAGAACGGCCGCTATCTATAGCAGAATCTTCACATCGAGGCAAACTTTTCATTCTGCTTTGATTGAATTTTTTGACTATGTTCGCTAATTCAAATGAAATCAAATTTAACTCAGCCTTAACATCATACTCGGACAGCACAGGCTTGGGCTAGGTGAATCTCAGTCGGGGACATTTCGCAGCGATAGGCAAGGACTTCAACTCCAGCTAACACTGCTTTTTTCAGTAACTTAGCATATTCAGGGTCGATATGTGCTGCGGGGGCAACACTGAATATGTCACTGTGCTGCACCACAAACAGCAATACGGCTCTGTGGCCTTGGCTGACCATGTGCATCAACTCACGTAAATGTTTTTGACCTCGTAGGCTTACAGCATCAGGAAAATAACCTTGGCCATCCTCGAGCAAAGTACAACTTTTGACTTCTATATAACAGGCGGGTTTTTGAGCACCCTGTAGCAGGATGTCGATGCGGCTATTTTCATCACCATATTTAACTTCACGGCTTAGGCTGTCATAACCTGTGAGCTCCTTGATGATACCTTTATTGATGGCTTCTTCGGCTAAGGTGTTCGCTTGACCCGAGTGGATACCGATTAGGCCAGTATCTGGCGTGGTCATCAGTTCCCATGTATGGGCATACTTACGTTTAGGGTTATCAGAGGTAGAAAACCATACTGTTTCACCGGGATACAGGCAATTACGCATAGAACCCGTATTGGGGCAATGCAGAGTGATCTCACTGCCGTCGCTTAACTGCACATCGGCCAGAAAACGTTTATAGCGGCGCAGTAAAATGCCCTGTTGTAGTGGCGGAGTAAATTCCATCGGTAGACCTATATCGGCTGTTCTAGGCCGCAAAGCCTAGCAAATTTCGCAAATGTTTACAGATTTTACCTGAGTAACTTCAGCCAATCGCTTTGCGTCATCGCCTGCTAGCAGTAAACTGCCGCCATAAAGTTTGTTCTGATTGATTGTTCTAAAACGAATCGAAAAATAAGGATCCCTAATGAGTGAACTAAAAGTAACTGAATTAATGAAAGTGCAATTAACCAAAGAAGCGCCGGCCGCCCACTGGGGCAAAGCCGATGTGACTTATACCGCCGACGGTGCGCAAATTCATTTAGCGGGTGGTGATGAGCTGCGTCAAATTCAAATGGCGGCCCGTAAACTGCGCAGTCAAGGCATTAGCTGTGTGGTATTAGCCGGGCAGCTTTGGGATCTCAATAGCCAGTGGGTGTTTGCCCAAGGTTTCGCGACGGCAAAACCAGGTTATCAAATCCATTGGTGTGGTGATGAAGCTGTACAAGCTGAATTGCAACGTCGACTCGATGTGGCAACCTTTGCCCGTCAACTGATCAACGATACGCCTGAAAACCTATCGCCGGTGAAGCTTGCCCAACAAGCGGCGAAATGGTTGGCTGAAATCGGTGGCGACAAAGTGAGCTATCGGATTATCGAAGGCGAAGCGCTGCTCGAAGAACAGTGGATTGGTATCCATGCTGTCGGTCGCGGCAGTGAGCGTCCACCAGCAATGTTAGAGTTAGACTTCAACCCATTAGCCGCCGATGCACCCGTGTCTGTGGCGCTTGTGGGGAAAGGGATTACCTTTGATTCTGGCGGTTACAGCATCAAAGCCTCTGAAGGCATGTTAGGCATGAAATGCGACATGGGCGGCGCGGCGACTGTGACTGCAGCGCTCGGTTTAGCAATTAAATCTGGCCTAAACAAACGGGTTAAACTCTTCTTATGTTGTGCTGAAAACTTGATCAGCGGCCGTGCCTATAAGTTAGGTGATATTTTGACCTACAAAAATGGTGTAACAGTTGAAGTGGTGAACACAGATGCGGAAGGGCGCCTAGTGTTGGCCGATGGTCTGCAAGCCGCTTCTGCGACAGGCGCTCCTTTTATTATCGATGCAGCGACCCTTACAGGCGCCGCTGTGATGGCGGTGGGTTCTAACTACAACGCGATTTTCTCGCCACAGACAGATGTGTTGCAACTGGCCCAGCAAAAAGCCACGAGTGTTGCCGAGCGCGTATGGCCGCTGCCGCTGGATCCTTGGCACAAAGAAATGTGTCCATCAGCCTATGCTGACACAGCCAACAGCCGCGCAATGAAAGGTGGCGGTGCCGGTGGTGCTTCTAATGCGGCAGGTTTCCTATGGCGCTTTGTTTCACCAGAAGCTAAATGGTTGCACGTTGATTTAGCGGGCGCCTTTGAAGATTCAGCTTCTGCCATGTGGGGCGCGGGTGCAACGACCCACGGAGTATTGACCATTAGTGAATTGATCAAAGGCTAAACCTAGCTCTACACTTAACGCTAAGACTTAAGTCAGATAGGTTAGCGCAGATCCATTAAGGTTCTGCTGACTGGATTAACACCGCCTACGGGCGGTTTTTTATTGGGTGAAATACTAGGCCGATAGTTTACTTGGCGTTTCAGCGGCTTCATGGCATGTTATGGCTGAGCGTTTTTAATCGGGAAACATGATGATAACTATACGAAAAGCAACGAAAGCAGATGCTCAGGCCTGCTGGGATATCCGCAATGCTGCCATCAATAAAGGCTGCGCCGGATTTTATGATGCGGGCGATCTGATTATTTGGACCGAAGGCGAACTGACCGAGCAATTTAGTCGTATTGTCGATGCGCATTTTTATGTGGCAGAACAATCCAGTGATGCGTCGCCGCTTAAGAGAGTGGTCGGTATGGTTATGTTGGATGAACCCTATGCCCAGTTAGAAGCGCTGTTTGTCTCCCCCGATACTATGGGGCTTGGGGTCGGTAAAGTGCTACTGCAATTTATTGAAACCATGGCTTTTAATCAGGGCATTGCTCAGTTGAGGTTGGAATCGACTTTGAATGCGGTGGATTTTTATCGCCACAGTGGTTTTGGTGGTGAAGGTTTAGAAGAGGAATCCATCTACTGCTCGCCCAGAGGCATAGCCTTAGAGTGCATGGTGATGTACAAGAATCTCGTGCGTAGAAAACCAGTTTAAAATGCAGACTGACTCAAGCACTGGCATGGAGTTAACTGTTTATTAAGAGGTTGCTGGCGAACCGAAGAGAATCAACAGATCAAGCATGGATGTGGAATTAACGCTGAAGATTTAAAGGTTGCTGACATACTAAAGGAAATCAACAGATCAAGCATGAATGCGGAATTAACTTATATAAAGTGATATTAAAAAGGTTGCTGACATACCCGAGGGAATCAACAGATCAAGCATATATGTGGAATTAACGCTGAAGATTTAAAGGTTGCTGACATACTCAAGGAAATCAACAGATCAAGTATGGATGTGGAATTAACTCTGAAGACTTAGAGTTTAAGATAAGGTTGCTGACATACTCGAGGGAATCAACGGATCAAGCATGGATGCGGAAGTAACGCTGAAGACTTAAAGGTTGCTGACATACTCAAGGAAATCAACAGATCAAGATGGGGGAATTAACTCCCAAGAGTATGTCAACTATCGTTCTTTCGCCTGAAATCCCGATGCCGATAAGATTAGCGCTAATGGCTTAAATCAAACTTAATCTATTGCAAAAAAAGACTTTATTTCCTTAGCCTTTAGTCAAACCCGCCCCAATCCGCTAGGGTTTAGTTCGCTTCTGGAGTATTGAGTTGCTGGCGTTTTTCCATCAAATCTTTAATCAAAGGTGTGAGGATAAGCTCCATGGCTAGCGACATTTTACCGCCGGGAACCACTAAGGTGTTGACCCGTGACATAAATGAACCTTGGATCATATTGAGGTAATAGGGGAAATCGACATTATTGATGCCGCGAAAACGGATCACCACAAAGCTCTCGTCTAAGCTCGGAATATCTTTGGCGCTGAAGGGGTTAGAGGTATCGACCGTTGGCACCCGCTGAAAGTTAATGTGAGTGCGGGAGAACTGTGGCGTCATGTGCTTAATATAGTCATCCATACTGCGCACAATCGAGCCCATGACTTTTTCACGGCTGTGGCCGCGCTCCGAAGTGTCACGGATAATTTTTTGGATCCACTCTAAGTTGACTATGGGCACCATACCGATCAACAGATCGACATGCTGGGCGACATTGGCGTCACCGGTAACCACGCCGCCATGCAGGCCTTCGTAGTAGAGCATGTCGGTATTTTCTGGCAAGGGTCGCCATTGGGTAAAAGTGCCGGGCATCTGGTTAAAAGGCACGGCCTCATCGAAGGTGTGTAAATAGCTGCGGGTTTCACCTTGGCCTGTGGCGCTGTAATCGCGAAAGCATTGTTCCAAGCGGGCAAAGTTATTGGCCTCTGGACCAAAATAACTGAGGTTACGGTTTTCAGCTTGGGATTTACGGATCATCACTTCCATTTCAGCGCGGGTAAAATGATGAAAGCTGTCGCCTTCGACAAAGGCGGCGTTGATCCCTAGTTGGCGAAAAATATGGCTAAAGGCGGTGGTCGTGGTGGTGGTTCCCGCGCCTGATGAGCCTGTAACTGCAATAATGGGATGTTTTGCTGACATTTTTTCTACCTAGCTAGGAACCAAAAGAGCCGCTTATGGGGAAGCGATAAAAACGCGAGTACTATTTATACGGTACAGAGGTAGGACTGGTCAATCTTGCTGCTGTGCTATTTGATCCGCTGAGCGTATCGCGAAGGACTCATCGTCCTCACTGTACTCTAATTTCAGCTTACCTTGTTTAAGTGCTTGTTGACATTGGACTATCGCCTGCGCCAGTTCCTGCTCATCGAGACTGGCAAAGCTGCCATCCTCCACTTGACCGAAGAGATATTCGCGGATCAGATTGGCCAGCGTTTCCTTCGGGAGTTGTAATAGGGTTTCATAGGGAATGAGCATCGGTGCTTCCTTGGGGAATATTGTCGCCGTTGATGGGGTCTACGCTAAGTGGGTCAACATTTTGATCGCCGAGTAAAAAGTGTAAAATCCGTCGCTCAAGATAGAAGCGCGGTTTCCAAGGTGTACCGCCCTCGATAAAGCCAACATGACCGCCATAGGGATGCAGTTCGTATTCTACATAACCCGATAATTGGTTTTGCTGGGGGATCACTTCATCGGTCATAAAGGGATCGTCCTTGGCATGGATGATAAGCGTCGGTTTAGTAATGCGGCTGACAAAGGGTAAACCACTGGCACGCGTATAGTAATCGTCGACGCCGTCAAAGCCGTGCAATGGCGCTGTGACTTTATCGTCAAAATCATAGAAGGTATTTAAACGGTCGACCTGCAACTGGCTCAGCGGCATAGAGATAGCTAAGTCGGGATCGTTCAGTTTATGGCTGATTTTTTGCTGCAACTGTTTGATTAAATAGCTTTGATATACTTTCGAAAAACCATTTTCTAAACGTTTTGCGCAGGCGGACAATTGCAGCGGCGCCGAGACAATCACTGCGCGAGCTAATAAACTGTCATCCTGATATTCGCCCTGATACTTAGTCAGCACATTGCCGCCTAAACTGTAACCTACGGCTAATAAGGGCGATTGAGGATACGCGCTTTTCAGTGTCGATAGACTAAACTGTAAATCGTCCGTGTCGCCACTGTGATAACTGCGAGCGAGGCGATTAGCTTCACCCGAGCAACTTCTGTGATGATGCACGACGGCTGCAAGTTGCTGTTCTTTACAGGCTTGCAGTATCCGCCGCGCATAATGGGACTGAGCACTTCCTTCTAAGCCGTGGATGATCACCACGATCGGTTTGCCAGACTGCGGAAAATCCTGCCAATCTAAATCGACAAAATCGCCATCGGGCAACTCTAAGCGCTGCCGCTGTAATGCTGGTTTGGCCACTTTAGTGAATACGGGTAAAATCGTTTGTACATGGGGACTCTTGGCCCACCAAGGCGGCATAAAGGAATTTGGCATGGGTGTTTATCTTGGTATCGGCTATTGCTGAAAATTAAAACGTGTGTTTAATTTATATCCAAGCGACTTCAAAATGCTGAAATTCTTATTTTGAGGTCGCTTGGATATAAACTCGTGGGCAGTGTAGCACAATTGTTTTTTATGCTGATATTTAGGCCGACATTTAGATTGATATTTAGATTGATATTTAGGAGATAGAGATGAAGCGACGAACCTTTTTGATGGGCGCGTTTGCCGGTACGGCGGCGTTAGCCTTAGGGGTCAATCTTTATTCTCCTGAGTTTAGTTTGCCCGTGGACAGCGAAGGCAAAGATTATCGCTTGTTGTTTAGCGTGCTTTTACCTGTGATGCTCGACGGTGCCTTGCCGGATGTGGCAACCCATAAGCTTGCGGCGCAAAATCGCACTTTAGATGCCATCAAACAGTCAATTTCTGTGCTACCCGATGAACAGCAAACCGAGTTATTTGAACTGCTCGATATGCTCGAAAATCGCCTCGGCTTACTCGTACTGACCTCAAGCATGACACCGTTATTGATGCGCTCTCCCGCCGAGTTAACTGAAATGCTAGAAACCTGGCGCCACAGTTATTTTGCGCTATTACAAACCGCTTATCTCGGGTTGCGGGAATTAGTGATGGCCAGTTACTACGCTTGCCCTGAACACTGGAGCCGCCTGCATTATGCCAAACCTGAACTGTTCAAATAGCTCGCTCGTTTGTAACCGAATAAAACGCCCAATAATAAGCATCTTACCCGCGACAGTGGAGTACTCAAGTTGGCAGTCATAGATCCTATAGTGAATGGTTTAAACTCAGGTTGGTTACATACCGACGCGAGCCAATTGCAAGAAAACCAACAGTTTGAAGCCGATGTGATTATTGTCGGCACAGGTGCTGGCGGCGGTGTGGCGGCCGAAATCCTCACCCAAGCTGGGCTAAGCGTGATCATGATTGAGGCGGGGCCGCTAAAATCCTCCAGCGATTTTAATATGGAAGAGCGGGTCGCTTATCCCAACTTGTATCAACAAGCTGCGGCGATGAAAACCGCCGACAAGGCGATTGGGATTTTTCAAGGCCGCGCAGTCGGTGGCTCAACCACAGTTAACTGGACCACTTCTATTCGCACGCCGACCGAAGCGTTAGCTTTTTGGGCGCAACATAAATCGGTTGCTGGGCTTAATCGCGAGAGCTTAGACCCTTGGTTTGAGCAAATGGAGCAGCGGCTCAATATCCATGAATGGAATTATGAGCCTAATCGCAATAATGCCGCCCTGAAGCAAGGTTGTATCAATCTTGGTTGGGAATACACAGTCATTAAACGCAATGTGGCGGGTTGTTGGAATACCGGCTATTGCGGCATGGGCTGTCCGGTCAATGCGAAGCAATCTATGTTAGTGACCACGATTCCCTCGGCACTTGAGAAAGGCGCACAGCTGATCAGTCGCGCTAAAGTGACTAAGATTGAGCACCATAATGGCCAAGTGTTTGCGTTAAAGGCGCAGGCGCTAGATGTGAATTTACGACCCACTGACGTTGAGCTGTTATTTAAGGCTAAACATTATATTTTGAGTGCGGGCGCTATCCATACGCCGACGATTTTGATGCGCTCGCAGGTGCCCGATCCCCACAAACTTTTGGGTAAACGCACTTTTTTACATCCGACTTTGTTATCCGGCGGCGTGTTTGCCGATTCGATAAATGGCCATAGCGGCGCGCCGCAATCTATCTATTCCGATGAGTTTGTGTGGAAGAATGACGCCGATGGTGAGCTCGGCTATAAACTCGAAGTGCCGCCAGTGCACCCGATTTTAATAGCCTCTAAAACCTTAGGTTATGGCGCGAGTCATGCCGAGTTAATGGCGCAGTTCAATCAGTTGCAAGTGACGATTGCCTTAATCCGCGATGGTTATCATCCCGACAGTCAGGGCGGTGAAGTGCACTTAACCCCTAAGGGATTTACCCTAGATTATCCGCTGACCGATGCCTTTTGGCGAGCCGCGAGACGCGCTTTTGCCAGTATGGCGGAGCTACAATTCTCGGCGGGTGCCTTAAAAGTGTTGCCGATCAGCGATGGTATGCCTTACTTATCTTCGTGGAAAGACGCCAAAGAGAGCATTGCGCAGATGTCACTCGCGCCACTGCGCACTATTGTCGCATCGGCCCATGTGATGGGCGGTTGTCCCTTCGGCGAAGATGAAAAGCTTTCTATGGTCAACAGTTATGGCCAGTCGCACTATTTAGAAAATCTGTCTGTAATGGATGGGTCTATCTTCCCCACCAGCCTTGGCGCTAACCCGCAGCTGTCGATTTATGGCATCACAGCACGTAATGCCACCGCACTCGCGCAAAAGCTCACCGACGGCAAAGGGTGATGTTACCTTAGCCGATGATTCTGATGCAGAAGATTACTTGCAGAGAGCTCAGCTGCAGAAACGTATGTTGCCGCAACTTATGCAGAAGTAATTTATGCTGCAGAAATGTATGTAGCTTAAGACCATGCTCGCTGTGGGTTAGGGCTGAATCGTGCTAATGGGTAAATGTCCTGTTTTCACTAAGATAATGGTTTCCTCTTCGACAAAAGGAAAATGGCCGCTCATGTGCGGACTGCGTATCCAAGTGTGGCGCGGATATTCCCCTTGCTCATCTTGAAACTTGCCCGATAACACCAATATTTCTTCGCCGCCAAAATGACGATGGGGTTGAAAGGTTTCACCCTTAGGCCATTTCACTAACGCGGTATGTTCATGTTCGAATTCATGTAGCGGCATCACTTTTAAGCCGCCTATGCCTTGTAACCACTCAGTCTTCTGAGTGTTAATCTTGACCACATCGAGATCTCGCGGATTGAATTGATTGAGTTTAACTAATATCACGCAGCCTTCTTGGCTAAACGGTGCGTGTTGGCTCCCTGGCGGATGGCGAAGATAACTGCCCGCGGGGTAATCGCCGTTTTCATCGGAAAATACCCCCTCCAGCACAAAGATTTCCTCGCCCAGCGGATGCGGGTGGGTCGCAAACTGCGAGCCCGCGTCATATTTCACTATGCTGCTAGTGTGTCCTGATTCTTTAGCCTCCCGCTCGAGAGGTTTGCGCCAAACGCCTTGAGCAGGACTTGGCAACCAGGGTTGCTGCTGTGTATCAATAACGACACGTTCGCTAAAGTTCATATTGAGCATAGTGTTAGACCTTATTTAACCTTAACTTAGAATAGTGATTGTGTACTGTGTTCGTTGCGTCTTACTGCGCTAATAGTGTGCGAGCTGCGCTCTGCGATGTTAGCTGTGTATTAGCATACTCGCTGTGTCTGCAATATTAGTTGCGTCCAGCCATCACGCCGCCATCAACATCCCAAATCGCGCCGGTAACCCAGCTGGTGTCATCGGATAAAAGAAAACAAATGCTGTTCGCTACATCGGCTGGCGTGCCGACTCGACCAATAGGGTGAAACGCGTTGAAGCTTTCAATCACTTGGTCTAGCTCTGCCTCTGGGATAAAAGCGTTATAGATGGGCGTATTCACCACGGCGGGTGAAACCGCATTGACGCGAATATGCTTGTCCGCCAGTTCCATCGCTAAGTGCTGGGTTAATGCGTGTAATCCGGCTTTGGCCATGGAATACGCTGACGAAGGCGTGGCTTTAACCGCTTGTTTTGCCCACATAGATCCTATGTTCACTATACTACCACCGCCCGCATCGATCATCTTGTGGGTTACGGCTTGGGTGATTTTGAATAGGGCTTTATTTAACGCCATGTAGAGATCGTAATCAGCCTCTGAATGATCGATAAAGGATTTGGGATTAAAATACCCCGCCGCATTGACTAGGTAGCCGACCTTTTGCTTAAGCTGGGTGATGTGCGCAATCAGCCGATTAACATCCGCAGCTTGGTAAAGGTTGGCTTGAAAACCGTCGACGCGTAACTCGGCTGCTGGATGGGCATGTTTGATCGCAGCAACTGCTGCGGTGAGTTTATCTTGCTGATTACCGACGATGAGTACTGATACGCCTTGTTCGGCCAGTTGTTTGGCCGTTTCGAAACCTATGCCACTGCTTCCACCGACAATAATGGCGAGATTTGAGGTATTAAATTGCATTTTCTACTCCTAAGTATTATCAAGGTGGTAATCTTAAGAACTCAATAACTGTTTGAACAGTAAGTACAAATAGGTAAGGCAGGTACTTTTTGGTACATCTTTATGAATAACAATGAAAAAATTATTTCACGCAAATCGCCCCCTGAGCGTTCCGCCCGTATGGTCGAGACGATTTATGGCTGTAAATGGTCATTAACGGTTTATCAGCTGTTGGCCAGTGGGGTACAAAGACCGGGGGAAATGGTGCGCTCAGTTGAGGGACTTTCAACTAAGGTATTGAATCAATGTTTAAAAAAGAACATAGAATTTGGCATCTTAGATAAAGTCATTTATAACGAGCTGCCGCCGCGTGTCGAGTATCAAGTGACTGAGTTTGGCCAAAAATTTCTGCATATTTTGGATGAGCTGGAAAAGTTACAGCAAGAAATCGATGCTTAATTAACTTTCTTTTGTAGCGGCTTAATTTCGATAAGGTAAATCGCAGCGGTTTATTTTATCGAGATGAAGCGCTACTCAAGGGAGCATGCGGGTAGTCGGAAATAGGAGTGTGTATGCCTAAAAATACATTACGAGAAGGCGGCTGCTTGTGCGGGGCTATTCGTTATCAGATTGAAGGTGAACCCTTCGATGCGGATTATTGCCACTGCCGTTCGTGCCAAAAAAGCACGGGCTCTGCATTTGGGGCTTGGATGGATTTTAAGACAGGACAAGTTATTTGGCTTAAAGGTCTGGTGACTGAGTTCGCATCGTCCGAGCTTATTCGCCGTGGATTTTGTGATAAATGCGGTACATCGTTAACCTACCGACATATTCAATATCCCGATTACTCGACCTTGAGCATAGCGAGTCTGGACGACGCTAACCAAGTTCAGCCTATGTACCATATTTATACTGAGAGTCAGTTGAATTGGTTGGTGATCAAGGATGACTGTCAACGCTATCCACAAGGCCGCAGCTGTTAGCGGCTCAGATGATCATAGTATTAATTTGATTGAGCTCGATCTAACTTAGCTGTGCTTGATTTAACGTGATTTGTTTGGGCTAGGTCAGGGCGCGATTAAGCCGATTTCGTTGGCGTCCATGTCACTGAGCCCAAACAAGCTTAAGTAGCTCACCAGATTCGTTGCTTGGCCGCTTGGGCTGAGTTCATTGAGTTTATTTAAGATGGTTCGCTGCGCTTTACGTTCCATCATCAGCTCAACGGCGAGCATCTGCCGATACTCTTGCTCATTCAGGCTGGACTTAGCGAGTTTACGTAATTTGCGGTAGGGCATGAGAAACCTTTCATCCCATTCACCCACAGCATTCATCAGCGTTTGCCATTGGTCCGTGCTGTATTGCTGCGGCCCAGACACATCCATAGTGATATCTAAATATTGTGCCAGTAGCAGTAGATTGACGTTCACCTGACAGCTATTTTGCAATTCGAGGCAGAGCGCTTTGTTTTGCGCATAGCTCATATCACACCATTGCCAGAGTTGACTGTCGAACTGGGTTAAAACCGCCATACTATTTCCTTGTATTGCCGCTGCTACTGACTTTTATGTAAAAGAATGCTGGAGTTATTGTTGCTCCATGACCTCAAGTTCCATTGCATCTATCTCTTCTTGCAACTCGAGCCATTGCATTTCACTGTCTTCTAAGGTTTGCGTCAAGCTCGTTCGCTCGGTTAATACCGAGGTTAGCTTGGCTTTGTTATCTTGATCATACAATTCGCTATCGGCCAGCAAGTGTTCTAGCTCGGCGAGGCGTTCGCTTAGCTTCTGCTGCTCGGTTTCTAACTTAGTTTGTTTGCGCTTGAGCGGCGATACCTTTTGGCGGATTTCGGCCTCGAGGCGTTTTTGCTGCTTTTTATCGGCGGCAGGTTTGATCTCATCGCTGGTACTGTTTTGATTCGAGTTGGCTTTCGCCGCATCGAGCAACCATTGGTGATAATCGTCTAAGTCACCGTCGAAGGCGCGCACTTCACCTTGATCGACCAGATAATAATCACTACAGGTTAAACGCAGTAAATGCCTATCATGCGAGACGACAACCATAGCACCTTCAAAGGTTTGCAATGCCATCGTTAGGGCGTGGCGCATCTCTAAGTCTAAATGGTTGGTGGGCTCATCGAGCAGCAATAGGTTAGGGCGTTGCCAAACTAATAGTGCTAACACTAAACGGGCTTTCTCGCCGCCGGAAAAGGGTCGCACAGGTGAGAGCGCCATATCGCCGTTAAAACCAAAACCGCCTAAGAAGTTGCGTAGTTCTTGCTCTCTGGCATTGGGCGCCAGACGCACTAAATGCTGCATCGGCGTGTCGTCGAGGCGTAAAAATTCGATTTGATGCTGGGCAAAGTAACCGATATTGACGCCAGGATTAGGTTCATACAAACCTGTCATTGGCGATAACTGACCCGATAACAGCTTGATTAATGTTGATTTACCCGCGCCGTTACGGCCGAGTAAACCAATGCGCGCACCCGGCACTAAGTTTAAATGCACTTTGCTAAGGATTGGCTTATCGCTATAACCGATCGCGACTTGCTCCATTTTAATCAGTGGATTGGGCAGGGCTTCAGGGGCGCGAAACTCCATATAAAATGGGCTATCGGCTTGAGACGGCAACAACTCAGTCATGCGTTCTAGCGCTTTTAAGCGGCTCTGGGCTTGTTTGGCTTTACTTGCTTTGTAACGAAAACGGTCAACGAAAGACTGCATATGTGCACGTTCTTTTTGTTGACGCTCGAAGGCAACCTGTTGCTGCGACATACGTTCAGCACGAATGCGCTCAAAGGCACTGTAATTGCCTTTGTAGAAATTGAGTTTTTGATTTTCAACGTGGACGATTTCATCAACGATTTCATCGATAAAGTCCCTATCATGGCTGATTAAAATCAGCGTGCCTTGATAGGACTTAATCCAACCTTCGAGCCAGTACATGGTATCTAAGTCTAAGTGGTTGGTGGGTTCGTCGAGGAGCAATAAGTCAGAGCGGCACAGTAGCGCTTGGGCTAAGTTGAGGCGCATACGCCAACCGCCCGAAAAGCTTTTCACTGGATTGCTTTGCTCAGCTTCACTAAAGCCCAGACCCGCTAACAATGAACCCGCGCGCGAATGAATCGCATAACCACCGATAGCGTCGATTTTGCCGTGTAAGAGTGCGATGGCATTGCCATCGTTATCTTCTTGGGCCTTGTGTAATAGCGCTTCTAATTGACGATATTCGCTATCGCCATCGATCACATATTCCAGTGCCGAGACGTCGAGCGCAGGGGTTTCTTGGGCCACAGTGGCAATTTGCCAGCCAGAAGGCAGACTAAATTCACCTTTATCTAGGCTTAAGTGACCTAAAATTAATGCGAGCAGTGAAGATTTGCCTGTGCCGTTAGCACCGACTAAACCGACCTTATGGCCGGGATAAATCGTGAGAGAGGTCTCATCTAGCAGGGTTTTGCTGCCACGGATTAATTGCGCTTGGTTGATGCTGATCATTGACTACAACTTGGTTAGAACGTGAATTCGTCAGGGCACAGATAATAGCGTACAACCCAGTTTCAAACCACAGCCTGACCCGATAACTCGGACAATTATTCGACTTTTCAGGACGATCTTCAGCGAATCGCATTACATCGGCTTAAGGCCTCATACTTTCAGGTAACACTAGTATTCAATCATCAGTGTGGCAAAATAGCGGCAATTTCTTCGGCCGAGTCCCTTGGCCCTGCTATCTGGTCCTTTATCTATTATGACAAACACTAAAATCAAAAAGCGTTTCGTAGCCGGTGCTAAGTGCCCAAAATGCAGCGCCAAAGACAGCATTTTACTCTACAAGGAAAACGGCATCGAAACCGTTGAATGTACTGAGTGTGATTACCGTGAACAGCAAACCGATGAAAAGGTCACAGAAAAAGCCACCGGCGCTGTAATCGGCGTGTTTAAACCGGATTAGGTTAAAGATTCAATTCATCAAAGTTAGTTTCGTAAAAGATTCACAACATGTGCAGTGTCGATTGGCAATATTGCTCCAGCGACACGCCGCCCATTGCTTTTAAAATAAGCTTCCCTGAGGGCTCGACGGTGGCATATATGCCACCTACGGTCACTTCCGTAATAATGCCAATCCTAACCAACCCTCTCGCTGCCCATTCTGCGAAAAGCTATTGCCCCAAAGCAAGATAACTTTGTTGTCAGTTTGAAGCATGAATTGTCATTGTTTCCCCTGTGACTCGCCATAAACTCGTCCCTGAGGGCTCGACGACGGCATCCATGCCGCCAACGGTCACAGTTGCAACAATGCCAATCTTAACGACCATTGAACAGTCCATTTGGCTAAAAAGCTATTGCGCCAAAGTGATTTATCGACTTCGTGAATGTATAAACTGGTGGTATAAGATTACCTGCATCTTAGTCATTAGACTTCAATCGGCTATTGCAAAAAATCGATGTTCGGTATTTACTGCGAGCGGATATGAATCAATAGCTTATAAATAAGACTATTTTTGAGTTAGTTAAAGTAAATAAGGAAATGACTATGTTTATGTTTCTTGGATGGCTAATTTTGGCAATTTTAGTGGGTGTATATGCGAACACAAAAGGTCGATCTGGGGTGGGATTTTTCCTTCTTGCGGTCATTCTCTCTCCACTTATAGGGTTTATCATTGCATTAGTTATTTCACCAGTAAAAGGAGTGATTGAAGCCAATGCCATTCAATCCGGTGATATGAAAAAATGTCCAGATTGCGCTGAATTAGTCAAAGCAGAAGCGAAGATTTGCAAACATTGTCGTGCAGAGCTTGCGTGATTTTTAAGGTTATCTAAGAAAGTTGACGCATAAAAAAGCTAGCACTTGCTTAATGCCGATCAGTTAAGACAGATCACTTGACGATCTCGCTGAAAGATCAAAATCCGATTGCCTCATGTCATCGGATTTTTTATGCAACTCTCAGAAGCACTCGCTCGCACTCATATTACCCGCCGGAAATACTTAGACACCCAACTTTAATAGCACAGTAGTTAACCTCCGACTATGCTTGGTTAAGCATTAAACAAGGAGGTTTCTATGCCGCGCCCTCGCAGAACTCAGATAAGTATTGAAGACACTCCCTATTACCATTGCTGTAGCCGCGTTGTTCGGCGTGCGTTTTTGTGTGGCGATGATGCCTATTCTGGAAAAAACTATGACCATCGCCGTGGTTGGGTTGAGTCACTACTGTTTGAACTTGAAGCCGTTTTTTCCATCAGAAATACTGAGACACCCAACTTTAATAGCACAGTTGTTAACCTCCGACTATGCTTGGTTAAGCATTAAACAAGGAGGTTTCTATGCCGCGCCCTCGCAGAACTCAGATAAGTGTTGAAGACACTCCCTATTACCATTGCTGTAGCCGTGTCGTGCGGCGTGCGTTTTTGTGTGGCGATGATGCCTATACGGGAAAAAATTATGACCATCGCCGCGCTTGGGTAGAATCGCTACTGTTTGAACTCGAAGCGGTTTTTGCTATTGATGTGGCGGCTTTTGCTGTGATGTCCAATCACCTGCATGTGGTGCTGCGGGTCGATATCGACTGCACGAATCGTTGGACTGACCGCGAAGTACTTGAGCAGTGGCATAAGCTGTTTAAAGGCGATGAATTAACGAAAAAATTCGCCAAAGGTGAGTTAGTTGAAGCGCATGAGGTCAACAGATTAAGGCATTCAATCGCCATTTATCGCAGTCGATTATGCGATATTAGCTGGTTCATGCGCTGCCTTAATGAACCGATAGCAAGACAAGCAAATCAAGAAGATAACTGCACAGGTCGTTTCTGGGAAGGTCGGTTTAAATCCCAAGCTCTACTCGATGAAGCCGCCGTTTTAGCCTGTATGGCCTATGTTGATTTGAATCCTATCAGAGCGCAATTGGTTGATACGCCAGAACAATCCGACCATACCAGTATTCAGCTGCGTATTCGGGCTGCATTAAAAGGTGAGCAGCCAAAAAATCTATTGCCTTTTACCGGCAATGAACACGAGAACCAGCCCAATGGCATTGCGTTTTCCTTAACGGACTACCTCGAATTGGTGGATAATACAGGTCGAATCATCCGCAACGACAAACGTGGTTCCATCAGTGAAAATAGCGCCAAGTTGCTGACAAGATTAAATATCCCCTATGACAATTGGCTCAAGCTCACTACTGAGTTTGGCAAGCTATTTCATGGCCCAGTGGGTACGCTGCAAGAACTGACCGATTACTGCGAACATTTAGAAAAACGACGACGGCACTTTGCGGCAAGCTGTCAGCACTTTCACAGCAACTAACTATAATCCTGCTTAACCAAACTAATCACTGCCTATTTGTTTTATTGGGTGGGTTAGCATGTCTTAAATACACCAATTTTTAATGAGTTAGCTCATTTTTATGCCTCAGGTTTAGCCCTTCAACTTTTGATGACTCTACTTTAAGCAATTTTAGCTCGTACAAGTTGTAGACAAACCAAAAGTACATTATGTTGTTGAACTAAAATGGATGGCCAGATTTTTGCAGACCCGCTAACAATGAACCCGCGCGCGAATGAATCGCATAACCACCGATAGCGTCGATTTTACCGTGTAAGAGTGCGATGGCATTGCCGTCGTTATCTTCTTGGGCCTTGTGTAATAGGGCTTCTAATTGACGATATTCGCTATCGCCATCGATCACATATTCCAGTGCCGAGACGTCGAGCGCAGGGGTTTCTTGGGCCACAGTGGCAATTTGCCAGCCAGAAGGCAGACTAAATTCACCTTTATCTAGGCTTAAGTGACCTAAAATTAATGCGAGCAATGAAGATTTGCCTGTGCCGTTGGCACCGACTAAACCGACCTTATGGCCGGGATAAATCGTGAGAGAGGTCTCATCTAGCAGGGTTTTGCTGCCACGGATTAATTGCGCTTGGTTGATGCTGATCATTGACTACAACTTGGTTAGAACGTGAATTCGTCAGGGCACAGATAATAGCGTACAACCCAGTTTCAAACCACAGCCTGACCCGATAACTCGGACAATTATTCGACTTTTCAGGACGATCTTCAGCGAATCGCATTACATCGGCTTAAGGCCTCATACTTTTAGGTAACACTGGTATTCAATCATCAGTGTGGCAAAATAGCGCCAATTTCTTCGGCCGAGTCCCTTGGCCCTGCTATCTGGTCCTTTATCAATTATGACAAACACTAAAATCAAAAAGCGTTTCGTAGCCGGTGCTAAGTGCCCAAAATGCAGCGCCAAAGACAGCATTTTACTCTACAAGGAAAACGGCATCGAAACCGTTGAATGTACTGAGTGTGATTACCGTGAACAGCAAACCGATGAAAAGGTCACAGAAAAAGCCACCGGCGCTGTGATCGGCGTGTTTAAACCGGATTAGGTTGAAGTTTCAATTCAAGTGAGAATCTGAATGTGACCACTTTAAAGGTCACATTCTAAAGCTCGGCTAACCATTCAAGATCACGATCGCGTCAGTTGTGTCGCATGAATTGTCATTGTTTCCCCAGTGACTCGACGCCTATTTCTTTTAAAAGAAGCATCCCTGAGGACTCAACTAGAGCATTCCTGTTTTAGAAGGTCACTGGTGCAACAATACCAATCTACACTAACCCTTTGGCTGTTCGTTCAGCTAAAAAGTTATTGCCCCAAAACGAGTTAACAAGTTGTCAGTAGAGCTGTAACGAACGTACTTTCTGTCTTAGACATTTTCATCGTTACACCCGTGTGATGTAATTCACTACTGCCCATCAAAAAACTGGATAATTATACAGTCGTATTCAAATCATAAGGATTTTGAACGATTTTTATCCTGCATTTGTGCGCGCCCTCTCATTATCTCAAGTTAATTCTATCAAAATCAATGTCTTACATATTTAATTGAGTGGGTGTTAGGTTTGAAAAACGCGCATGAGCGTTTTTCTAGGTGCGTATTTAAAGTAAAGCTGATAACTTCTTTGCAATACAATCAGTTAACAGTGCGCGTTTTCACCGGCCTAATGAGGTAAACAGCGCAGCGCATAAATACTAAGACGTTATATACCAATGAGATTCAGGAGTACTTTTTAAATGGAAGTTAGTTTTGCAGAAAATGCCTACGCAACGGTTAGCTTGGTTCAATTCCTATTTGGTATTTTTTGCGCTCATTGGGCACAAAATACTAAACGAAGTGCTTGGTTATGGTTTTTTATGGGATGGTTTTTTGCGCCAATAACTGGCTTATTTTTATTGGCAAAAAATGGCAAATCAAAAGCCTAATAAGTTTTTACGCAAGGTATATAACAAACAAAGGCAACTGACGCGTACCGCGCAGCGGCTTTGGGCGTTATAGCGCAATTGAAATACAGCAAGATTCGGGTCGGCAGTAGTCGTTCGGCCTCCTAATATAGCATCTGTTCGGGCATATGCCCTTTTATAGTAAGCAGATCCTAGAGGAATAACGATGACTATACTTGCCAACAAAGTCGCTATTGTTACCGGTGCCAGTACCGGCATTGGCTACGCAGCCGCGAAGCTTTTTGCGAGAGAAGGTGCTGCCGTAGTGGTGGCTGCAAGGCGACAAAAGGAGCTTGATGACTTGGTGGACTTAATCAATAAGGAAGGCGGGCAGGCACTGGCACTAGCCGGTGATGTTGGTGAAGAAGCGTTTGCCAAAGCTTTGGTTGATAAGGCAGTAAGCCACTTTGGTGGCCTGGATATCGCTTTTAACAATGCTGCCATTCTGGGGGCTATGGGCCCTGTCTCGGAGATGTCGCTCACGGACTGGAATCAAGTTATTGCGACCAACTTAACCAGCGCATTTTTGGGCGCAAAGTACCAGCTGCCCGCCATGGCTGCCCGAAAAGGAGGTTCGTTAATTTTCACCTCTACCTTCGTTGGTTACACCGCAGGTATGCCAGGCATGGCAGCCTACGCAGCCAGTAAGGCGGGACTTCTTGGACTGACTCAAGTGCTGGCATCCGAGCACGGGCCTCAGAATATCCGGGTCAATGCCCTTTTGCCCGGTGGTACTGATACGCCGGCAGGACGTGAGTTTGCCAATACGCCAGAAGCATTGGCATTTGTGCATAATCTGCATGCTCTTAAGCGTATGGCGACACCAGATGAAATTGCCCAATCAGCATTGTACCTTGCCTCCGACGCCTCCAGCTTCACCACGGGATCTGCAATGCTGGTCGATGGCGGTGTATCTATAAATCGTGTTTGAGAGGCCGGCCCATGTCAGACTATGACCGAATCGCTAGCGCTATGGCCTATTTGGTTGATCGGGCAATTGATCAGCCCAGCCTTGAAGAGATAGCCGCCCATGTGCATCTGAGTCCGTATCACTTTCAAAGGCTGTTTTGTCGTTGGGCAGGCACTACGCCGAAGCGGTTTTTACAGGTCCTGACATTGGAGCGGGGCAAAGGATTGCTTAATAATTCTCGCTCCTTGCTTGATGTCTCACATGAGCTTGGATTAAGCGGCAGTTCAAGGTTGCATGATCACTTTGTGCAGCTGGAAGCAGTCACACCCGGCGAGTATAAAAATCGAGGTAAGGACGTACAGATCGAGTATGGAGTCCATCCTACCCCACTGGGGCCGATGTTTGTGGCCGTAACCCTGCGTGGTGTTTGCCGGGCAGCGTTTATGGACTTCAATAGCATGGAAGAGTTACTGGATGACTTGCATAACGATTGGCCTCTCAGTTCGATCAGAGAAAGTTTGGTATCTACGCGACACGCTATTGATGCCTTTTTTAGCAGTGACACAGCTTCCGGGCAAGGTCCGCTGTCGCTCCATGTGACAGGGACAAATTTCCAGATCGCCGTGTGGCGTGCTTTGTTGAAAATACCACCGGGCGCTGTGGCCAGCTATGCCGAAGTCGCCAGATCACTCGGCGCACCCAGGTCTGCAAGGGCTGTTGGTAACGCTATTGGAGCCAATCCAGTTGCTTTGCTGATCCCCTGTCACCGAGTTATACAGCAAAGTGGCGCGCTGGGGGGGTATCGCTGGGGACCAACCAAGAAGCTTATGATACAAACATGGGAAAAAATGCGTGATGAACCGGTTGCGCTATAACAATGCCATGCAACCGACGCTCGTACATCGCTCGGCTGATGGCGAGCGTTACCCATAGAAATCTTAGTCCGAAAGTTACAAATCAGAGTATTCGCACTAAGAAGCTTTCGTCCAAAAAGTGTGTTGCGTATGTCTTTTAAATCTAGAGGTTACGCTAAAGCCAAAACGGTGAGCCATGGTGATTAGCGAGGCGACCGCCCCATGAACGGACTGTCTGTGAGTCGGCGAGTAAATGCTATGGCCAACCTGTGTGAGTGGATATCAACTGCCTACCGTTCTATTTTATCGAATGTTTAGGCCGTGATTTCGCGTTATTCTTTTGTAAACTTCCTTGTTATTCTGCCTCCATCAGCAAAGCGTTTGCGTCTTGTGTTAGCCGTATGATCTTGGCGTTTCACGCATCGCTTTGCTCAACCGATAGGAGAGCAGCAATGAAAGTATTAAGTCAGTTTTCCGCCAAAGCCGCGATGGATGGCGATGGGGTCAATATTCGCCGTGTCGCCGATTTTGTGACGACTAAATTTGATCCTTTCTTGATGATCGACGAAATAAAATCCGATGATGAGCAAGATTTTATTGGTGGCTTCCCCGCACATCCCCATCGCGGAATGGAGACCTTTACTTATATTCGTAAGGGCGGTTTTGAGCACCGTGACCAAATGGGCAATGTGAAGGCGATTCGTGCCGGCGATGTGCAGTGGATGAGCACCGGGTTCGGGGTAGTGCACTCTGAAATGCCACTTGCCGATGCTGTCGATGGTCTGCATGGATTCCAAATTTGGGTCAACATGCCCGCCAAAGACAAGCTGCGTCCAGCAAAGTATCAAGATACTGCGGGTAGCGCGAGCGTTGAAGCGACCAATAACACTGGCGCGAGCTTAAAAGCTTTAGCGGGTGATTGGGGCTTTAAAGATCAACCGCTTATTAGTGCGGACATCCAAGGATTAGCGGGCGAAGCTGCCATTGCTGATTTGAGCCTAGCGCCAAACGCTGAGGCCACGCTTGATTTGTCTCAACATGAGTTTGTCGCCTTGTACTTGTACCAAGGTGACTTAAGCAAGGGTGAAGATTCACAGTGGTCATATCATCAGGGCGAGTTTTTAGTGCTTGATAGCCAAAGTGTGCTTAAGCTTAAAGCCGATGAGCGCGGCGCTGGGATGCTACTGTTTGCCGGTAAACCTATCCGTGAAAAAATCGTCCAGATGGGTCCATTTGTAATGAACACCCAAGCGGAAATTCAGCAGGCGATTCGCGATTATCAAGAAGGGCGTTTCGGCCAAATCGCGTAATTTGTTAAATCTGCCGCGCTGAGCTAATTCTAAACCCAAGCCTAAGCCTAAGCCCTGTATTCCTACAGGGCTTTTTTGTTGCTGTTCACGCCAGCTATGTCTATTGCTTAAGGACTTGAGGCAAAAGCCGCGCTTTGTTGCTACAATAGCCGTGCTTTTGGGTTGAGCGAGCCTAGCGCTTTATTCTTAACTCAAGCTAACCTGAATCTTGATAGACCAGTTTAATCGATAAGTAACGCAATTTCAGTAACCTAGCAGCCGCTTCGTTACCCACCACAGGATATTCACCTTGAGCAACTCTGATACTAAGCCTAATCCATCAATGGCTTTTTCGACTCTTAAGCTAAAACCCGAACTGCTTGAGAACCTTTCTTCTATGGGCTACAACGAGATGACGCCAATTCAGGCGCAAAGTTTGCCACCCATTTTAGCGGGGCAGGATGTGATAGGTCAGGGTAAAACTGGCTCGGGTAAAACGGCCGCCTTCGGCTTAGGATTACTGAACAAGTTAGACGTTAAACGCTTTCGTATTCAAACCTTAGTGTTATGCCCAACCCGCGAGTTGGCCGACCAAGTGGCGCAGGAAATTCGTACCCTTGCCCGTGGTATTCATAACGTTAAAGTACTGACACTTTGCGGCGGTGTGCCTATGGGGCCACAGGTTGGCTCGCTGGAACACGGCGCACACATTATTGTGGGTACGCCGGGTCGTATCGTCGATCACTTAGATCGCAATCGCTTAGATTTAAGCAATCTCAACATGTTAGTGCTCGATGAAGCCGATCGCATGTTAGAAATGGGCTTCCAACCCGCCCTCGATGCGATTATCGAACAAGCCCCACGTGAGCGTCAGACGCTGCTATTTAGCGCGACGTTCCCGGAGCAAATTCAATCGATTGCTAAGCAAATCATGTATGACCCAAGCATGGTTAAAGTTGAAGGTAATCACGACAGCTTGAGCATCGCCCAACATTTTTATCATTTAGACGATGACAAGGCGCGTATGCAAGCGCTGCAATTATTGTTGTTAGAACATAAGCCTGAAAGCGCAGTGGTGTTTTGTAACACGAAACGCGAAACTCAAAAAGTGGCCGATGAGCTTGAAGGTTTAGGCTTTAGCGTATTGGCTTTGCACGGTGATTTAGAGCAAAGAGACAGGGACGAAACCCTGCTGCAATTTGCTAATAAGAGTGCCTGTGTATTAGTGGCGACTGACGTTGCCGCCCGTGGTTTAGATATCGATGCGCTGGATGCCGTGTTTAACTATCACGTCGCCTACGACACCGAAGTCCACATTCACCGTATCGGTCGTACTGGCCGTGCGGGCAGTAAAGGCGCCGCTTATACCTTCTATAACGACCAAGACGGTTACAAGATTGCCTTGTTAGAAGAGTATTTAGAGCGCGAAATTACCAGCGAATCACTGCCATCTGAAAGCCTGCTCGGTAACACGCCTGCAGCGCCAACCATGATCACTTTGCAGATCGATGGCGGTAAGAAAGAAAAACTGCGTCCAGGGGATATCTTGGGCGCGCTGACGGGCGAAAACGGTATCGAAGGCTCGCAGGTGGGTAAAATACAAGTGACCGATTACCGCGCCTATGTGGCCGTTAATCGTAAGGTTGCCAAGAAAGCGCTGAACAAAATTACTGGCGGCCGCATTAAAGGTAAATCTTACCGCGCTTGGCCAATGAAGTAAGCTTAGCTTGAGTTGAATCGTACCTCGATTTAATTCACTTCACCTTTAAAGGGAATAAACTCAGGTTTATTCCCTTTTTTGTTGGGTGTGATTAATGCAATGACTGAGTTTTTTGTTTGGTAAATGCTAATTAAGGTGGGCAGTTAAGTAACACTTTGTATTCACCTGCTTAATTAATATGCCCCTCAGCTTGCCTGTGGTAGAAGTGATTCTGAGTAAAAAATAAATGAGCAGATTAACGGCTTTGTCAGGTGATAAGGCGTGCATCGGTTTGGAGTATTTATGTTTCGAAGGACGATTTTACTAAGCATCTTTTTGAGCGCAGCGAGCGCTGCATCAATTCAACCTGAGTTGCAACCAGAGTCACAACCAGAGCGGCAATTAGAGTCTCAGCCAGCATCGCAACCTTTACAGCACTACATTTACATTAATCATCGTGAGGCAAACGGAGAAAACATTCGTGCCGACAAGGCTCTGCGCGATCCCCGTTTTGGCGGTGCGCAGATTGTTTATACTTGGCGCAGTTTAGAGCCTAAGCAGGGCGAATATGATTTCAGCGCGATTAAGGCCGATATTGCGTATCTCGATTCGATAGGCAAAAAATTGTGGATCCAGCTGCAAGATAAATCTTTTACGCCGAGGTTTAACGTGCCTCAGTATTTACTCGATGATCCGATTTATCAAGGCGGTGTGTTGAAGCAAAGCATGCTGAGCGCGCCAGAGCGTGATCCCAATAAACCTGTGACGGATGACGAATATGGTTGGTCTGCCAAAATGTGGGAGCCTGCAGTACGTGCGCGTTATCAGCAATTGGTGCGCCAGCTAGGCCAAGAGTTTGATGGGAAAATCACTGGTATTAACTTTAGTGAAAGTTCAATTGAAGTGGGGACTGAAAACGCCGACGGAACAACGACGTTCCCCAGTGATTTTAATCCTAAAGACTATATCGATGCGATTGGCGAAAACATGCAGGTATTAGCAGAGTCATTTCAGCATTCAACCGCTATGGTGTATTTGAACTTTTTACCAGACGAATGGCTGCCATGGAATGACAAAGGCTATATGCGAGGCTTATTTGCGCAAGCCAAAGCGCTCAATATGGGCGTAGGTGGCCCAGATTTAATGCCATATCGTAAAGGCCATATGGGACAGAGTTACGCCTTTATTAAAGAATATCCAGCGGCATTGGTGAAAGGTATGGCGGTGCAAGACGGTAATTTGCGGCAGATTAATCCCAAGACAGGTAAAAAGAATACTGTGCCTGATCTGCTGGATTTTGCACAAAACTACCTAGGGCTCGACTACATTTTTTGGGTTGAAGATGAACCCTATTTTACGGATGAAGTCCTGCAGCAACTACCAGATATTAAGGCGAATTAACTTAGGTTATTGTTTAGGCTGTTGTTTAAAGTGGTGATTGTTCAAGCGAGTTATTGGTCAATGTGTGGATAACGCGCTAAACGTATTGTGCAGCTTGTTGACTATATAAACAAAGACAAACAAAAACGCCCAATTCCATGCGGAGTTGGGCGTTTCTTTTTAGGGCTTAATGCGGCTAAATCGCCAAGCGAGTTCGCTCAGCGTGTGCATTAATCCTGTGAATTTCTTGGACGACTCGCACCGTTATTTGGGCGACGGGTATTTTTCTTTGGGCCATTGGCGTAAGGGTTCTCACCCGCTTGGCCACGATTTTCGCCAGAACCTGAACGGCTTTCACTTGGACGACTAGCGCCTGCGCTATTGGCACGGCCATCGTTTGAACGTGGCGGACGTGGTTTAGCATCGGCACGGGGTGCGCTACTGGCTTCACCGCTGTGTCTTGGGTTCTTGTCGTTTGGCTTGTGGCCGCGCGCGACGTCACCGCTGCGTTGACCGTCTTTATGCTCGGCGCTTCTTGGGGCACCATCGCGTGAGCTAGGTTGGTTTGAGCTGCGGGTATTTCTACGGCTTGGTACTGATTTACCGCTGCTTTTTCCGCCGCCACCTAAACGTGACTCAGGCAATACATGGTTAAAGCCTTCAACCATTTCTCGGTCTAATACGCGATTGATCAAACGCTCGATATCGTTCAGCAGTTTGATTTCTTCGTTGCTCACCAGTGACACGGCTTGACCCGATGCGCCAGCGCGGCCAGTACGGCCGATACGATGCACATAATCTTCAGGCACGTTTGGTAAGTCGAAGTTAACCACTTGTGGCAATTGGTCAATGTCCAAACCACGGGCGGCGATATCGGTCGCAACCAGTACGCGAGCTTGACCATTTTTAAAGTCGGCCAAAGCTTTAGTACGGGCGGTTTGGCTCTTGTTACCGTGGATAGCGGCGGCTTTAATGCCTGCATCTTCAAGGCTTTTCGCCAGACGGTTAGCGCCATGTTTAGTGCGCGAGAATACCAGCACTTGTTGCCAATCGTTTTGCTTGATGAGTTGGATCAACAGTGCCGATTTTTGGCTCTTATCGACTGGGCAAACCCATTGTTTTACTGTGGTCGCCGCCGCGTTACGTGGCGTAACCGAAATTTCGACCGGATTATTCACTAAGCCTTTTGCCAGTTCACGAATTTCATCGGAGAAGGTGGCTGAGAACATCAGGTTTTGGCGTTGCTTAGGTAAAATGGCTAGGATCTTACGGATGTCGCGGATAAAGCCCATGTCGAGCATGCGATCGGCTTCATCTAATACTAAGATTTCAAGCTGGCTGAATTTCACCGCTTTTTGATTGTACAGATCCATCAATCGACCTGGTGTGGCGACTAATACGTCGACACCGTGGCGCAATTTCGCGATTTGTGGATTGATAGGCACGCCACCAAATATCACCGCTGAGCGCAGTGGTAAATTCTTACCATAGGTTTCAACACTTTCTGCAACCTGAGCCGCCAATTCGCGTGTAGGAGTTAACACTAATGCGCGCACTTGGCCTGCTTGGGCACGGTTACCTTTACTCAGGAGTTCGAGCATAGGTAGGGTGAAACCTGCTGTTTTACCTGTTCCTGTTTGGGCGGCCGCCATCACATCTTTGCCTTGAAGCACAGCTGGAATTGCTTGAGCTTGGATTGGCGAAGGTGTGTCGTAGCCTTGTTCGGCAACGGCTTTAAGTATCGGGGCCGATAAGCCCAGGGAGGTAAAACTCATAGATTGGTCTCTTGTGGCAACGCTTTGCTGCATTTATGGTCAATAGCCAGGTCTGCTGGCGGGCGTGCAGCTTACAGGATCGGGGCCCTAAGTGCCATCGAATAAAGACTTTTACAGCGGGTTTCATTCATATTGGCACATAAATCGCTTGTCAGCGGCTTTCTCTCGGTCTCGCTTATCTTTTAGGCGCAAGTTTCCTCAGTCGAGTTTGAGCTTATTGAGGGCGAATCTGCATTCGGTTAAGTGCTGTATTGTACTGGTAGAGGCTTTGGGCCGCACTTTTACTGTTATTTTTGGGTGCGGTTGAGCCTAATGGACTCACCAAATGTACAGTATGGCTATCAGGCTGATTCAATCTACTAAACAGATCGGTTTAAAGTTAACTCGTCGACTCTTTTTATCTAAAAGTTAGAGTGAGTTAGCGGTAGATCACGCTAGATTAATTTGAGTGGTATAAACTCAAGACGATAGGAGTAGAATTCATCAATATCTATTCTCTGCATGCTTGCGATGACTCTCGTGTTTATTTTAGGATGAGCTAACGCGGGAAACGGTTAAACGCCTCTCATTTATAGGTGGACTATGACAGCGATACAGCATATTGAACGCCTTGCTCGAGGTCGCAGTGAACAGGCCGTCGCTGTGATTAAAAATGTGCAGCAGATGTCGAACATCCCCATGCATGAGATGCAACTCGCCCTCAAACAATTACTTAACTGCGGCCGAATTGCGCTGCATTTTCACCCCGATAGAATCGACAGCCGTGGTATGACAGTGGCCGAAGGTTTGCTGCGCGATGGTCAATACCGCAGTCAGTTTGAGACCCATATTTCCAACGGCCAGTTATCCCCTGAATTAGGTGGCCCAAGGGATCACTGGGAAAATCAGCTGTTTGGTGATGTGTATAAGGGCACTAAATCTCGGCCTAAATATGGCGCACTCGATCTGGGCATGTGGCAGGACGGCCCCGCGCCGCGTTTTGGTAGCTGCTATTTGCTGACCCACGCCAGTGTGATGGCACGTTCGACCTTTTGTTATCTCGATTCGTACCGCAATCCGAAAGAGAAGGGCACGCTATCATGCTTTGATGATGTGTTAGCGGCGCTGCTGACCGAGAGTTTTGAGCGTCACTATGCCTTAGGCAAATCCGACTTTAAGCCCCTGAATGTGATTCATTATTTGGGGCATCAGCTCAATGCTTCCTTGCTGTCACGTTTCGAGCGGCCGTTATCGAATAATCTCGATCATTATATCGAGGCGCAGATCCACGGTGATGTTTCCCTCGATGAAGATATCGCCATGCTGGTGGCCGATCCAAGCTTTAAAGGCACTGATATTGGCGCCAGCTTAAGCAAGATTTGCGACAGATATGATATCGAGCTGCAATATCATGATGGCTTTAGCCTACATACGGCGCAGATCCCCAGCGATTTTCGCGGGCCGACTATGCCATCGCTCGCTAATCGTATCGCCATAGAAGACAGAGTCGATGCCTATGCCATAGGTGTGGCCGCGCGGGATTTATATCATTCACCCCAGCATTGGCGCGAACGCGGTAACCGTGCCCAAGTCGCCCACGAACTTAAGTTGCTCTGGCATGTGCTAGTAAAATACGGCGCAGTGCAGTGAGGGTAACGCTTTTAAAAAACGTTTGATTGTAAAATGTGGCGCTAACAAAAACAGCGAGATAACCTTAGGTTAGCTCGCTGTTTTTCTATTATATTTCAGCTTTAAGGTCGTTCTAGCAACCTGTGTCGACCTTGTTATAGGTGGGGATTCCCGTCGTCTCCCACTTGTAGTCGATATAGCAATTTGTCGCTTCGACTTGCGCCTGAGTCGGCGTGTCAAGGTTCAGTTTTTGCCTCGGTGTGGCAATGACTTGGTAGGTACCGCCAGTAGTATGGATTCGATAGGACCATTCATCGACATTGAGCCCAGCAGCCTTAAAGATCTCTGGCGGCGTAGTATAAGCGGCGCTTGGGGCTGTACCGCTGGCGCTGGCAGCCCAAGGTTGGTAGTTTTCGCCACGGATCCCGTCGTAAACGACTCGATTGGTGGGGCCGCTGTTAGCAATTTCCGACTTAGCTTTGAATAGGGTGACGGCGGATTTCATCGAAGCCAGTGCACCAGATAGCTGACTCTTATAGGCATCTGATTGTATATTAATGAATTTAGGCGCCGCAACTACAGCTAATACTCCTAGAATAATAATGACCACAACGAGTTCAATCAGGGTAAAACCGGCATTTTTATTTGGCATAGGTAGGGGATAATTAATACAAAGAGGTTCATGCTACCTAAGTTTCCCCAAACAGGCTAGTGCTAGGGAAAGTTCCGTTAACTCAGGGATTTGTTTATCTTTAGCTCGTTTTTGTGAGTCTGCTAGCAAAAGTCTGGAATAGGGTTTCATCTGCTTTAGATGCCTGCGATACTGCGTCCCTATCGGAACTTTTTAGCCGTTGCAAGCCCCGTAAACTGAATGGTTATTAATAGCCGATTCCCGCTACGAGTCGCTTAATTGGTTTCTTGTTGGAGCACCATGGATAAGTCGTTAGAAAAATCCCTGCTTGTTTGGCTTAAAGCCCAGAAAAAAGCTTGTGGCTTGTTCCTTAAATTGTCGTTATGGCTTGGGATGATAAGTGCCGTCGCTATGGTGGCACAGGCTTATATTATCGCGACGATTCTGGATGGCGTGATCATGGGGCAGCAAGTCGTACCGCTAACTGACAATGCCCAAATGGTCAGTTCCAGCATGAGTATTGATACCTATACTCCTCATTTGATTGCGTTAATCGCCTTGATGTTACTGCGCGCCTTGCTGGCTTATGGACGTGAACGCGCCAGTTTTGAGGCGGGTAAGCGTCTACGTGGTCATATTCGCGCGGCAGTGATGGATAAGTTGACTAAGCTAGGTCCGGCGTTTATTAAAGGTAAACCCGCAGGCAGTTGGGCCAGCATAGTGTTAGAGCAAGTCGAAGATTTACAAGACTTTTATGCCAGATACCTCCCACAAATCAGCCTTGCTGGTTTTATTCCCATCCTCATCTTAGCGGCGGTTTTCCCGATTAGCTGGGCGGCAGGATTAATTCTGTTACTCACAGCGCCGTTAATCCCTATGTTTATGATCTTAGTTGGCATGGGCGCTGCTGATGCCAATCGCAAGAATTTCAGTGCGCTTGCAAGATTGAGCGGCCACTTTATGGATAGATTAAAAGGCTTAAGCACGTTGAAACTCTTCCACCGTGGTGATGCTGAGCTAAAGGTAATCGCCACTGCTTCGGAAGAGTTCCGTAGTCGCACTATGTCGGTACTGCGCATGGCTTTTTTAAGCTCGGCGGTATTAGAGTTTTTTGCGGCGGTTTCGATTGCTGTGCTGGCGGTTTATTTTGGTTTCAGTTACTTAGGTCACTTAGATTTTGGCTACTATGGCGCGCATGCCAATATCAGCTCAAGTACAGATCCTCAAATAGTCGGTATTCCATTTAGCCTGTTTACTGGGCTGTTTATTCTGATTTTAGCCCCTGAGTTTTATCAACCGCTGCGGGATATGGGCACTCATTACCACGCTAAGGCGCAGGCCGTCGGCGCCGCGGAAGCCTTGATTACCTTGCTCGAACATCCCGAGCCTGAGTTTGTCGGCCACGTTCGTATCAGTAGCATAGAAACCCTGAGTGCTGATCATCTTGAAGTGTTTAGTGTTGATGGCACGCGTTTACTCGGCCCGCTGAGTTTTGAATTAAAAGACAATCAACGTTTAGCCTTAGTTGGCCCAAGCGGCGCGGGGAAAACCAGTTTACTCAATGCCTTATTGGGATTTTTACCCTATAAGGGCCATTTGCTGATCAATGGCCATGAGTTATCCGCATTAGATTTAGCCCATTGGCGACAGCATTTAGCTTGGCTGGGCCAAGAACCGCAGTTATTCCACGGTACTGTGCGGGATAACGTAGCTTTAGCCGCCCCCACTCTGCCCGACGATACGCTGTGGCACTTGCTGGCAGAGGCCAATATTAGCGACTTCGTTAAGGCGCAGCCAATGGGATTAGATGCGCCGGTCGGTGAGCAATCTTCCGGTTTATCCGTCGGCCAAGCCCAGCGTATTGCCTTGGCCAGGGCGCTTGGGCAAAAGGCGAGTTTGTTTGTCCTTGATGAGCCCACTGCCAGTTTAGATAGCCAGAGTGAGCAGGCGGTGAGTTCTGCGTTAAATCGGGCCATGACGGGTAAGATGTGCATTATGGTGACCCATAGATTAGATCAGTTAGATCAAATGGATACTATTCTTGTGCTCGATAAAGGCTTGATAGTACAGCGGGGCGACTTTACCACTTTGTCTAACACGCACGGCTTATTCCAAACCTTGCTGCGTGAGAATATTGAGTCCGTGGCGGATATTGAACTTGTACCGTTATCGGTCAGCGCCAGTGATACGCCGCTTAACAGTGATGCACCACTCGACATTGCCGCCGAGCCCACTAAAGGAGAGGCCCAATGAAAGTGCTAATCCCCTTTATTCGATTGTTCTCGCGCCAATGGCTGATGATGTCCGTGGGCTTGCTGCTGACCATTATTACCTTGATGGCTGGCATAGGTTTACTGTCACTGTCGGGCTGGTTTCTTTCCGCTACCGCGGTCGCGGGTTTGACGATAGTCACGGCGCAGTCCTTTAACTTTTTCACTCCTGCTGGCGGTGTGCGTTTCTTATCAATTGCCCGTACTGCCAGTCGTTATGGCGAGCGTTTAGCGACCCATGAGGCGACCTTTAAGTTGCTGACTGAGCTTCGCGTTTGGGCGTGGCGTAAACTCTTGCCGCTCAGTGCTAAAAATCTGCAGGGGCTACGCCGTGGCGACATGCTCAATCGCTTAGTTGCCGATATCGATACCCTAGATCATCTATATCTGCGACTGCTCACGCCTATGGCGGCATCACTGCTGATGACTGGGCTCTTGTATCTATTTCTCGCATGGTTCGATGCCAAACTTGCCCTCAGTCTTTGCCTGTTTTTAGTCGCCATTTGGCTGGTGATGCCACTGTTATTTTATCGCCTTGGACACGCGCCGAGCCGAACTATGCTCGAAACCAAGCGCCATTATCGGGTGCAATTATTGGATATGTTGCAAGGCCAAGCCGAACTCAGCCTATTTGGCGCCAACGACAGATTCAGGCAAAAACTGAATGATGCGCAAACAGAGCTGTTTCGCAGCCAAAGTGCGATGGCCAATATCACAGCGCTCAGCCAAGCCATATTGATCCTCTCCACTGGTTCAGCCTTGATCATGATGCTGTATTTAGCCGCTCAAGGCGTGGGTGATGCTGTGCCGCCGGGCCCTATGTTTGCGCTTATGGTGTTTGCCACTATGGCCTGCGTTGAGATGATGATGCCGATCGCGGGCGCGTTTCAGCATTTGTCTGGCTGTGTATTGGCGGCGACACGGATTAACGAAATCACCGAACAAGAGGCCGATATTCAATTTGTTACCGATACTGGCCTGAGGGCAAAATCTGGCGCATTGCAGATTGAAGATATCCACTTTGGTTATCGAGACGATCAACACGTGCTGCAAGGTTTGTCCCTTGAGATAAAAGCGGGGCAAAAAGTCGCGCTACTTGGGCCAACGGGTTGCGGTAAGTCGAGTTTACTGGCGCTGATTACCCGCGAGTGGCAAGCGCAGCAAGGGCACATCAAGCTCGACGGTCTCCCACTTGCAGAGTACAGCGAGCGCGGGCTTAGGGATGCGATGACTGTGATTAGCCAACGCATCTATTTGTTTGCGGGCACTTTACGGGAAAATTTAGTAATAGCCTTACCAGTTATCGAAGGCGAGAAACGCACTGCCCACGATAAGCGCTTGATTGATGTGTTACAGCGGGTCGGACTTGGCGCTTTACTCACGGGTGATAAACCGCTGGATAGGTGGATAGGTGAAGGTGGACGTCAGCTTTCGGGTGGCGAGCAGCGCCGAATCGGGGTTGCAAGAGCGCTGCTGCGTGATGCACCGCTGCTATTGCTCGATGAGCCGACAGAAGGGCTAGATAAACGTACCGAGCGAGAGATTTTAAGTTTACTGTTTGAATTTGCTCAGGATAAAACCTTGCTGATGATTAGCCATCGTTTAACTGCTATGGCGAAGATGGATCAGATTCATCTACTCGGTCAGGGTAAGATTATTGCCTCTGGCACTCACCAGAGCTTAATTGAAGACAGTGCAGAGTATCAGGCCTTATACCAAAGACTCGCTTAAGCCTGCTGTATTCAAGGCGTTAATGCTCAAACCTTTGACGCTCAATATGATAAATAGCGATATATTTTACCCATTAAAAGCGGATATAAATCGATGAACCCTGCGATGCCAGAAGCGTTAGCCCCACAAATTAATGCTCATTTTAATGGTCAATTTGAGGTCGAGCTTAAATACCGCTTATTGGATCGCCACGCTTTTTTCGCTGCCTTACAAATGAGAAATCCCGAGATCATGCTCGAAGATAACCTTGAGCATGACTGTTACTTTGATCTGCCATCAGAGTCACTTAAAAGCGAGCACAAGAGCTTGTGTATCCGTGAGATGCAGCCATCGGGGATTATGCTGTGGATAGTGAAAGGGCCTGAGAAAGACCGCTGTGAAGCCGTGAATATCACCGAAGCAACAAAAGCAAAAAGTATGCTGCATACCTTAGGTTATGAGTGCGTACTGGAAATTAAAAAGCGCCGCAGTATCTATTTTCTGGGTGAATTTCATCTAACAATCGATCATATCGAAGGTTTAGGGGATTTTGCTGAGCTTGCGATTATGACCAATGATGAGACCTTGTTGCCTAAGTATGACGTTCAATTGCAGCAACTCGCTGCCGATTTGGGCTTAAGTGAAACGCAGCGGGAGAGGTTATCCTATCGACAGTTGCAACAGGCTTTAAATGCCCAGTGATGGTTCAATTTTGTTGGATTAAAGCTTAAAGTTTAGTGGCTTAAGTTTAATGGCGTCAGTTTAATGGTTTGCACCGCTAAATCCGGCTAACCACTCCCTCACAACAAACCGGAATGGCTTAGTTCAAATCCCTTTGAGTTTTACTGTCCATGTTGTGTTCATAGGTTGTTTTCATTCGTTATAGACGGCTTAAACTTAAGCCTTGTATTTAAACTCAAGCATCGCATTTACATTCAAGCCACTTTCACAAACTCAAAATCAAAATCAAACGATTTAAGCAGCGGTTACCCCGCTTTATTTGCCGTGAGTTGCCTAATGCGTTTTAGCCTAAGCGTTGTGAAAAGGCGAGGTAGCGTTTTACTTCCGCTTCAGGAAATTTCAATTCGTCACCATCTTGAACACTCGAGAGTAAATTCTCCCGAGCGAAACGTTTGATGGTCGCAGGTGTTTTATCTAACATTTTGCACACTTCATCTAAGGTTAATAAGTTATCGCTCATAGCACTCTCCCAGTATTTCAATAGAAACATAACCCAAAGAGTATAGAACAATAATTTCAACCAAGATGATACCTGCGACCTAAACCGCTAAGGTTATGACACTATTTTGTGGTTACGTGCCGTTTCCCGCACTTGACTCTCTATTTGCAGATGGCCTTTTGCCGCTGTGATCGCCAGAACTGCGCGGGACTTAAACTCGCGGCGATATAAGGTCGCGATCACAAATAAGCTCGCCGAGATAAAGAGTATTGGGTGTACAAACCAGCACAATACTGCCATCGAAAAGTAATAGGCGCGTAAGCCATAGTTATAGGAGTGCGCCGCTTGATCTTGTACCGTCGCCATCTGCCTTGCGTAGGCTTTGAGATTGTCGTTCGAGCCATCGCTATCTAAAGGACCCGCGCCTATCATCACGTTCACAAAACCGTATTGGCGCATCGACCAAGTAAACTGGAAGAAGGCCATCACAAAAATACTGACTAGCAAGGCGAGTTTGACTTGCACCAGCGCATGATTCGGTGGCGTGGCGAAGGGAATCGTCGCAATAACACTTTCTAGCCGCTCAACTTGTGCAAATAAGGTCAGCACACCCGCGAGCACAAACAGGGTGGTCGAGGCGAAGAAGGCAATATTGCGCTCAAGGTTGGCCAGCAGCGCCGCATCACCCACACGCACGCCGCGGGTCATCACCTCAAGCATCCAGTAAATTCTATGCTTATGCAGACCTCGGGCAATACAGTCGGTATCTTTCGCCTTACGACGGGCAAAGGCGGTATAGCCAGCCCAAGAAACGATAAACCACACCAATGCAGAAATATCTAACAGCGAAAATGTCATAGCCACCTTATTTTAAAGTCAAAAGTAGAAGTCAAAACTATCAAGCCCAATTACTGTGTGATTATGAGGGCTTTTATCAGCCGTACGCAATCCCCCGCAAGTGCTTTGAAATCACGAGGATTAAAAATTTGAGCTAGCTCGCACTCGTTCGATATTAAAGGCTAGATATTTCATCCTGAGGTTTAGGACTACTTATCTTTGTCAGAGATAAACCGCAGCCAATAAAAAAGCCAGACTGAGTCTGGCTTTTTTATGTTTACTGGCGAGCGATATTATTCTTCGCCATCACCCAGTGATAACAACGTCGCGTTACCACCGATGGCGGTGATATTGTTAGTGCGAGTCTTTTCAGTCACAAAACGGGTTAAGTAGTGTGGGCCACCGGCTTTAGGGCCAGTGCCTGACAGGCCTTGACCGCCGAAAGGCTGTACACCCACCACAGCGCCGATTTGGTTACGGTTAATGTACACATTACCCACGTTGACTTTATCTGCAACTTCAAGGGCATGGCCTTCGTTACGGCTGTGGATGCCTAAGGTTAAGCCAAAGCCTGTGCTATTGATCTCGTTGATCACTTGGCTTAGCTCTGCAGCCTTGTAGCGAATAATGTGCAGGATTGGGCCAAAGTGTTCTTTCTCAAGCACTTTAATCGAATCGATTTCAACCGCCGTTGGCGAAACAAAGTGACCGTTTTCAGTGCCAGCAGGAAGCGGCATTTGCTTGATAAGCTTGCCGACTTGCTTGATGTGGTCGATGTGCGCATCTAAGTTGGCTTTGGCGGTTGCGTCAATCACTGGGCCTACGTCAGTTTTCACTGAGCTTGGGTTGCCAATCACTAACTCATCCATCGCGCCTTGCAGCACTTCGATCACGCGATCGGCGATGTCTTCTTGGAGGAAGAGTACGCGCAATGCTGAACAGCGTTGACCTGCGCTAGTGAATGACGATGAAACCACATCGTTAACCACTTGCTCAGGTTGTGAGGTTGAGTCCACTACCATGGCATTTTGACCGCCAGTTTCGGCGATTAAAGGAATAATCGCGCCATCACGGTTGGCTAGTGTACGGTTAATCAGTTTTGCTGTGCCAGTTGAACCGGTAAAGCATACGCCGCCGATACGTTCATCGGCCGTAATTGCGCTACCCACAGTCGCACCCGTACCCGGTAGGAATTGCAGAACCTCGACAGGAATACCCGCTTGGTGAGCGAGTTGTACTGCACGGTAACCAATAATTGAGGTTTGCTCCGCAGGTTTCGCAATCACTGTGTTACCCGCCGCTAATGCCGCAGACACTTGGCCGAGGAAGATAGCCAATGGGAAGTTCCACGGGCTGATACACACGAATACGCCGCGGCCTTGGAGGAACAGTTCGTTCAGCTCTCCCGTTGGGCTAGGAAGCAGTTCAGGCTTCGCCATCATTTTCTTGGCTTGTACTGCGTAGTAACGACAGAAATCAACGGCTTCACGTACTTCGTCGATACCGTCTTGAATGCTCTTGCCCGCTTCACGGGTACACAAGGCGATCAATTCTTCGCGGTTTTCTTCTAATAAATCCGCGAGTTTTTGCAGCGCAGAGGCACGGGTTTCAACCGGCGTACGTGCCCATGAGGCAAACGCCGCTTCAGCAGACGCGAGTGCTTGTTCTATGGCCGCATCATCGGCAAATGCGACTTGACCCACTGTTTGGGTGGTGTCGTATGGGCTGACTATGGTTTTGTGCTCACCGGTTAAGGTTTTGCCGTTAACCAGAGGGCCTGCTTGCCATTGGGTATTTTTAAACTGTTCTATTGCCGCGAAAAATGGCTCAGATTCGGAAATGATGTTCATATTGAGTCCCTTGGAATTTTTGCGATCGCTACCGAAAATATCGGCAGGTAAAACGATTCTATTGTTAGCCAGGGTTTTATAGCCCGTCAGCGTTTTTAGCGGATGCACCACTAATGAGTCGATTGGGGTTTTAGGATCAACGAGCTTGTGGACGAACGAAGTGTTGGCCCCGTTTTCCAGCAGACGACGCACTAAGTAGGGCAGTAGATCCTTATGGGCACCGATGGGCGCATAAATACGTACCGATTTGGCGCCAGCTTCCGACAAAATCGTGTCGTACAGCTCTTGTCCCATGCCGTGTAAGCGTTGGAACTCATGGTGACGATCGCCCGCCATATCTGAAATCGCCGCAACGGTTTGCGCATTGTGGCTAGCAAATTGTGGGTAGATAGCGCCGCGAGTCGCATCCGATAACAAGTAGCGGGCGCAGGCGAGGTAAGAAACGTCAGTACCGGCTTTGCGAGTGTAAAGTGGGTAAGCGGCTTCGCCAGCTTGTTGGGCCCATTTCAGTTCGCTATCCCAATAGGCGCCTTTTACCAGACGTAAGGGGATTTCATCCCCTTGCTCTTTCGCAAGGCAAGTTAACCAAACCAGTACGGGCAGGGCACGCTTAGAGTAAGCTTGAACCACAATACCGAGTAATCCCCAGCCTTTTGCCGCTTCTGAATTAAATAGTTTTTGGAACAGTTTCAGTGACAACTCGAGGCGATCGACTTCTTCAGCATCGATAGAAATACCGATATTTAAGCCGCGAGCCAGTGTAATCAGGCGGATAACTGTGTCGTACAGTTCAGTTAAAACGCGGTCTTCATTGGCCACTTCGTAACGTGGGTGCAATGCCGATAGCTTGATTGAAATCGTTGGGCGCGGTGATTCATTTTCGTTATAGCTTTGAGCACCGAGCTCAGTGATCGCATTGGCGTAATCGGTATAGTATTTCTCTGCATCTTTGCGAGTTAACGCCGCTTCGCCCAGCATATCGTATGAATGGGTATAGCCTAACTTACGCTTGTCTTCGCTGTTTTTCAGGGCTTCTTTCATGTTGCGGCCCAGCACGAACTGCTTACCCATGATCTTCATCGCGGCCATCATGGCTTGGCGGATCACTGGCTCGCCGAGACGATTAACTAAGCGGCTCAGTAAGTTGCTTGGGGTGCCATCGATTTTTTTATCGAGTTTAACAATCTTACCTGTGAGCATAAGGCCCCAGGTCGATGCGTTAACGAGTACAGAGTCACTCTTACTCATGTGCTCATCCCACTTAGCGCCTGAAAGCTTGTCTTCAATCAGTGCATCGGCAGTGGCCGCATCAGGAATACGCAGCAGCGCTTCGGCTAAACACATCAGGATAATGCCTTCCTGTGTTTCTAAGCTGTACTGTTGCAGGAAGGCATCTATGCCCACCATCAAACCTTTTTTATCGAATTGACGAACCTTGTTAACCAGTTCGTGGGCACGACGAGTGACGCGCTCTATGGCTTCATCACTGGAGGGAACTAGTTGGATCAACTCTGACAAGTATTGTTCTTCATCGACAATGTAGTTGTCGCTGATCGCTTTGAACAGTTCGTCGAGATTGGCAGAATCGTAGCGGCCTGCCAGCACTTCACTCGCTTTGAACATAGTTATCGCTTCCATCTTGGCCGTTATTGGGGCGCTATTGTTGAAACAAATTGGGAGGCGCCAAACGCATTTGATATTTTGTATACAATATGAAGGTTTGCGCGCGCCGATTATACAACCAAAATGTGACGGACAACACTATAGCGTGAAAGATTGTGAAGCTTGTTTGATTGGCTTGTTAATAATACCAATCGTATTAAATATCTGTTCATTCAGCGGGAGTTCAACGCGCTTTAGACAAGGCGAAGGCTTGAAGGCATAGTGGTGCTCTGTCGAAAGCCTTAAACGCAGTATAAAGCGCGTTGAAACCCGCCCTTCGGGAGCCTCACAGGCATCCCACTCCGGTGTTGCATTGACTTAAAAGGGAATGACCATTTCTGCGTCAATGCGCCTTGGATTGAGATGCCTGTGAGGCTCTGAACTGATTAGATATTTAAGGTGATTGGTATAAGTCGATGTAACGCTTGATTGACAAAAAAGCCAGTGTTTGAAAACACTGGCTTTTGGAAGGTAAATTAAGATTTTTTGTGTGTCAGACTCACATCCAACGTTTTTTACTGCGACGTTGTGGTCTGGGTAAATACACTAAAATAATGCCTAGGATTAAACCTAAACCTGCGATTAATCCACCTTGACGCCAAAGCTCAAAACGCTCGTCTTGGGCGGTGCGATCTACAGCATTCTTCAGTTGATCACGCTCTTGAGTGGTTTTGGCTAGGTTTGTTTCTAACTCGCTTAGCTTAGCCTTCAGTTCGGCAACTTCGTCGGCGTGGTTATCCGTTGAACTTGATACTTCCGCTAGCTTAGCTTTAGCTTGTGCAAGCTCAGTGGTTAACGCTGGCACTTGTTCACGGAAACTTTGAGTTGAGCTGATTAAGTTAGTTTGTACCCAACCTTCACGGCCTTTATGGTCGATGATTTTAGAGTAATCACCTTGGGTTTCGTTGAGCAGTGTCACAGGTTGACCCGCTTCAATTGAGCCAACAATTCGGAACTCAGTACCAGGACCACCTAAAAGATAAAGGAACACGTTATCCGAAATGTAACGGGATTGGCCTTCGGCCAGCAGGTTGGAAGACAGCAACATCATTCCCACCAGAGTCAGGAGTCTTAACACTTTTGTATTCTCATCAACGAAATAGTCTGCACATGCTAGGGATTTGAGGCCTGTAATGCAAGAGGGAAGTCATAGACTTCCCTCAACTTTACTGCATCCATGCTATGACCATTCCCTTTTCACTCAATCTTTCCTATGACCTTCTAGTCCTAGGCGCTAATGCTGCTTAACTTCAGCAACTTATTTAGCGAAACTTCTTAATTAAAGATACCTTTAATCATGTAGAAGAAGATGATTGATAGGCCTGCGCCTGCAGGTAGGGTCACAACCCAAGACACAACGATATTACGCACTACACCAATATTAATCGCTGCGATACCACGGGCCATACCCACACCTAATACTGCACCGACTAAGGTTTGTGTGGTAGAGATAGGTAAGCCTGTGCCCGATGCGATAACCACTGTCGAAGCCGCTGCTAATTCAGCCGCAAAACCACGACTTGGCGTCAGGTGAGTGATGTTTTTACCTATAGTTTGCATAACGCGCTGACCAAAAATCGCCAGACCCATCACAATACCTACGGCACCTAAAGGTAAAATCCACCAGACTAATGGCGATTTTGATGCAATTTCACCGCCGCTGTTAACGACAGAAACAACCGCTGCTAAAGGACCAATCGCGTTGGCAACGTCGTTTGAACCATGGGCGAAAGCCATACAACAGGCTGTCAGTACCATCAGGATCGCAAACACTTTTTCAACGTTTTTGAACTGAGTTTGACGGTCAGTTTTGTCGCTCATTTTTAAACGTGAAATCGCCACTTTACCCACTAGACCAACCACAACCGCGATTGCGCCCGCTAACATATAAGCTTCAGCGCCGCTTAAGTGAATACCCACGTGGGATAAGCCCTTAAGGATGGTCACTAAAGACATCATAAAGCCAGCAAATGCCATGTAGAAAGGCACATAACGCTTAGCATTGCTTAATGGATCGTCAGTGTTGAAGATAAGCTTCTGTACGCTTTGGAATATGATAAATGCCATAAAGCCCGAGATTGCAGGGGTAATCACCCAAGAACCTACGATACCGCCCACTTTACCCCATTCAACCGAATCAGTGCCTACACCGACTGCCGCGAAACCAATAATGGCGCCGACAATAGAGTGTGTAGTCGATACTGGCCAACCTAAAGCAGACGCGACGACTAACCAAATACCTGCCGCTAATAGCGAACCTATCATGCCGTAAACCAGCAATTCAGGTGTATTAGTGAAGTAACTGGGGTCAATAATCCCATTACGGATTGTACTGGTGACTTCGCCACCCGCTAAAAACGCGCCCGCAAACTCAAAGATCATCGCGATAATAATCGCTTGTTTGATCGTAATTGCGTTTGAACCTACAGAGGTTCCCATCGCATTGGCAACGTCATTCGCGCCAATACCCCATGCCATGAGAAAACCAAATGCAGCCGCAACGGCAATAAGCCACGGGCCATTGGTGACTAAGACGTTAGCCACCTCAATACCTGCATCAACCATATTGATACCTTGATAACCTTATTTGTTAAACGCGAGCCAGCATAAGCTCAAGACGTGAACCGACGCGTTCGGCGAGATCTGCAAGACCACCGACCCACTCAATCGTTTTGTATAGGAACATCACATCGACAGGATTCAATTCAGATTCCATGGCGAATAACTGACGGCGTAACTGAATTTGTAGATCGTCAGTATCTTCTTCGATGATATCGAGTTCGTTGATCATTTTTGCCACTAAGTCGACTTCACGACCACGGAAACCTGTTTCTAACAGATCTTCGAGTTCATTAATGACTTGTTTTGCTAGTGCTACCGCATCAATACAGCGTTGTAGATAAGCAATAAAAGGGACTTGCATGACCTGAGGGATTAACAGCTGACGGCCGATAACACGACCAGAAATATCTTTTGCTTTGTTGGCAATCTTGTCTTGTTGAGTTAAAAGTTCCAATAAATCTGTACGTTCTACTGGCATAAACAAACCGCTTGGCAGAGTAAGGCGAATTTCACGCTTTAGTGAATCTGCTTGCTTCTCGGCTAAACTAATTTGCTTACGTAATTGAACCGCACTGTCCCAGTTACCTGTGATAGTGGCTTCGAAAAAGGCGACGAGTAACGATGCACAATCGTGTACTTTGTCCATGTGCTCTTGAAGAGGCTTAATTGGCGATTTTGCAAACACGCCCAAAATAGAGTTTACTGGCATTGCCGTTTACCTATTTAGATTGTTCCATTATTGGAAAAAGCGGGCGCATGTTAACCTATGCGTCCGCGTATTGAAACTGTGTTTTTTCAGAAAAAACGACAGGTTTATTCTAACGGGTTATATACCAACTGCAAAACCAAATCCTACGGGATTTTTATGACACATTTGTGACATTATGAACTAAAGATGACGCATCAATGAATGTTTGATGACAAAATGAGCGGTAACGCAATGAATGCTGAGATTGAATTAAAACTGTTTTTCCTGCCGATATATCAAGAATCCCTGATAAATAAGTTAGATAGTCTCGATAATGCCGTACCTCAAGGTAAACGTCGTTTGGCGAATGGTTACTTCGACACCCCTGACTTACAACTGCGTCAGTGGGACATGGGTTTGCGGGTGCGTGGTTACGATGCGCACAGAGAGCAGACCATAAAAACCGCTGGGCAAGTCGTGGGCGGGATTCATTCGCGGCCCGAATATAATGTGACTATCCAAGCTGATAGCCCAGATTTAAGTCTATTCCCAGCCAGTATCTGGCCAGCCGATGCCGATTTAGCGGCCACTCAAGCCCAGTTGACTTGTATATTTCACACCGATTTTTATCGCCGCGCTTGGCATGTTCAGATTGATAATAGCGTGGTTGAAGTGGCGTTAGACATAGGTGAAATCACCGCTAATGGCCAGCAAGAAGCCCTGTGCGAGTTAGAGTTTGAACTCCTCAGTGGCGATACCGAAGCGCTACTTAAACTGGCAACGCAAGTGGCGAGTGTGGTGCCCGTGCGTTTAGGCAAAGCCAGTAAGGCGCAGCGCGGCTATCGATTGGCGGGTAAAGCTAAGCCGCTCGATTTAACCGCGTTAGAATTTCTGCCTCTCGCTGAACCCCGCGATTCTTCTACACAGGATTTAACCGCAAACTGCCAAATCTTGCTTGAAACCGCGCTTGAGCGTTGGCAATTATTAGAAAGCATGATTGCAGAGGAAAGCAAACCCGAAGCCTGTGTGGCACTGTGGTGGCGGATGCGCGCCTGTATTCGTCTACTGCGGATGACCTTAAGTCAGTTCGAATTATTGAATGTGACACTGTCGAGTCAATTCATGTCGATTGAAAAACAGCTCGATTTTATCGAGCAAGCACAGGCGCTAACCGCCTTGCTTGGGAGCCAAAGGGGCTTATTCGCAAAACTTGGCCAACATGCCCAAGTTAAAGCGCGGCTCATGGCGCAGCTGAGTGAAATACATCTAACTGAACGTTTACTCTCCTTGTGGCAGCAAACTGAATATGGTCAATTACAGCTGGCGATTGTCGAGATTTTGCTTAAGGTCAGTGCCGGTGAAGTGGATATCAGCAATCAGCCTAGCTTACGCCAGCATGCCGACAGCGCCCAGCAAGCCTCTTGGATGGCGATCGTTGAGGTAATGCCACTCAATACTGTCATGACTACCGCAAATTACCTGCAAGTGGCTGCAGTGCTTGATGAGAGCATCTTAGTCGGTCACGCCTATGGCAGTTTATATGAAGCGAAATCACGGGATGCATTTCGCGCACCTTGGCAAGATTTAGTGCTTGGGATTAAAACCTTAGCTTGTTACCGCGCGGTGCAGGATGCGAGCCGAGAGTTGGATATCGATTTAAATGAATGGCTGGAAGACAAACAGCAGAGTTTGTTATTTGCCATGGAATCGACACGTCGTAATGCGATGCAGCAACAGGCCTATTGGTAGGGTTATGTTTATAACTTTGACCTAATTCTAAGTCTATTGACTGGCGCAGCACTGATTCTAGCTCGGCACTGAAAAATACTAAGGGCTCAATCCACATTGGATTGAGCCCTTTCTTTTGCAGATTGTTAGCCCATTCTTCGCTAAATCAGTTATTTCTGGTTTCGATAACCTGTTTAAGCTCTGCAATTTTGGCGAGCATTTGCGCTTGGTTCTGTTCCATTTTCTGCTGGTTTTCTTCCATTCTCGCTAAGGCTAATTCAAGCTCTGATTTGATTTCGGCTTTATGGGCTTCTTGGCGTTCCTGACGCTCTGTTTCATCGGGCGCGACAAATACCGACGCCATATAACCTGAGATCACCCCGAAAAAGCTCACGCCGCTGACAATCACAATACCGCCTATGATATGGCCAGCTGTCGTTACCGGATAATAATCGCCGTAGCCGACAGTCGAGATAGTGACTAACGCCCACCAAATCGCTTGTTCTGCGGTTTGGATATTAGCGCCTTCTGTGCCGCTTTCGACGATCAAAATGATCACTGAGGCTAAGGTCAGAATCGTCACCATGGCGACGAGCAAACTGGCTAAGGTGGCTTGTTTACGTTGTTTGATCAGCGGCAGCAGCAGTGAACGACTCATGCGGATCAGGCGTATTACCCGCAGGATTTGGAACAGCCGCGCCATGCGCAGGGCTTCAATTGCCGGAATACTGGCAATAAAATCAATCCAATGGTGCCGAATGAAAAAGCGCTTATCACGAGCACGGACCAACCCAATAAAGAAGTTGATCATGAAGATCATACAAATGCTGGTATCGACGAAAAAGAGTAAGCGGTAGGTTTCGCTATCGAGGCGGCCGAAGGTCATGACGAGCACTATGATCACCGACAGCAGGGATAACAGCATCATCGCCATTTCGAATGGAGAAGGGGTGCCAAGGGTGCGAAGTGACCATGGGGTTTTATCTGTCATGCCAAACATGATCCCTGTTAAGTGCAGCGAATATCTCAACTAAAGTAAAAGACTTTAGGCTATGAGTAAATTGTCTTAGTCAATAAAAGGGCTATTTGTCGATTAATCACGCCAGCCATTCACATAAAGGGCTGGCGCGTGAAGTGATTGCGGCGTTAGGTTTCATCCACAAAGTGAACTAAATCGTCGAGTACACGGCGTTTAATTTCTAGCTGCGAATCGGCGCTTAACCCATATTTTTCTGCCAGTTGCACATAATCATCGGCATTGAGTGACACAGTAAGGCGCGGACGCGATGGCCGCTTCGATACGCTCAAGCCCAAAATAGTGCGAATTTGATCCGAAGGGCTCACGCCTGCATCTAACGCGGCTTTACGAATTGAGTATTGAAATTTTTCATCGAGATCGAAAGCCACTTGCGTTGCTTTTGCGGCTTGTTGGTTCTTCAACCATTGCTCGGGGAGAGGGTGTTTGGTTTTACTCATGGCGTATTACCTATTGCTATCAACCGTTTCTAGCGCTTATCTGTGAGATTGTATTGGGATTATCGATAAAGTGCGAGCACGCACTTTATCTTATTTTTGGGTTATTTCGCTGGCCAGTAATCTCGAATATCCGTCAGTGGACGATATAGGGTCAAGACAACATCTGTGTCGCCACCTTCGTAGACTTCCACTTCGACGGCGCAGCTTTCGTCGTCATCGAGCAGTAAATAGTACTCGAAGGGCTCACCCGTGGCGCCATTGACGTCTTGTGGTGGTTTTTGACCGCGGTAATCCTGACGATGGAAATAGCCAAAAGCGGCAAACGTCACTTGGTGATATTGCTTTCCAAGCCATTGTTCCAGTTGTTCCGCTAAGTCTGCCGGTAATATTTGAGTGGTTAACTCGGCATGACCCGGTTCATCGAACAGGGCGCTGAACTGCTCAAGATCGAATAACTGTTCCACTTGGGCGCGGGAAATCTTAATCGAAAAGGCGAGATAGGTTTCGTCGTCTTCTTCGATACTTAAAAAGAGTGTGTCGCTGCCATGACCTTTGAGTAACCATTCGGTTTGCTGTTTACGTTCAGACTCGTAGGTATGTACGGCTTCGACCCTCAATTGTTGACCACGAAGTTGTGGCGGCAGGGCAAAGCTGTCATCAATTGAGATCATGTCGCCCACATTGAGCTGGGATGGGTGATTGAGCTCGCGCTGTGGCGGTGCTGTCTTACCAAAAATACTATTGAAAAATCCCATAGTGACTCCTGCTGACTATGCTCGCGTGCGGCTTCAAATCGATTGGCTGCGGATCGTAACGGGCAATAGTGGTCAATTATTTTATGCGGATGAAACAAAAAAATGCCGAGGTCAGTAGGGGGTGATGATCCCACTGAGACTCGGCATTCAGTCAATCATTGCTTAGCTTTTACGTGCTTTAATTCGGTCTAGCACAGCATTTGCATTCGACTTTTGCTCACCAATACCGGCTTCGGCTAGCTTAGATTGCAGTGATTTGTCACTGTTTTCATCGGCTAAGGTTTCTGCCGCTTTCAGACGATCGTCAAACTGCTGCTGACGTGCCTTGATGCGCTCGAGTGAATCTTTAGCGTTCAGCAGCTTAGAGTTGCTAGACGCGAACGAGTCAGTAATGGTTGCCGTGGCTTTTTGCACGCTTTCAGTGGTTTTAACCATGCTCAGCTGACGTTGATAATCAGACAGTTGACGCTCGGTTTTCTTCACTAAGTCTTTCAAACGTGCCGCATGGGCGCTAAAGCTATCGTTGGCAGTTTGCTGCTCAGCAAGCTCTTGATCGAGCTGGGCAATTTTTTCTGCCACTTCAATTGCTAGGGCTTCATTACCTTTGTCCAATGCTTGAGTCGCATACCCTTCGTGCTCGGCAATCGAGCGCTTCAGGCGGTCGATTTCACGGCTGGCTTGCATTTCTTTCGCCATGACATCGGTCAGTTCACGCTTAGCGTTGGTTAAATGTTTTTCGGCGTCGCGAATTTCCTGTTCGAAAATACGCGTTGAGTTTGCGTCAACGATGCTTTGGCCAACTTCGGTGGCACCACCGCGAAACGCTGTTAAAATTTTATTCAGAATGCCCATTTTGTGGCTCCTTATTTTAGATAGTCGACCATTTCATCGATAACTTCTAAACAGTTATCGGATAAAACTGCTAATTCTTGCTCGATTTCGAGCATGCTAGATTGCAGTGAAAGCGCGCCGTAAACTACGTATTTGTCATCAATTTTCGCAAAGGCTGACAAGGGCATCGGAATGTTGAGTTCTAGCATGGTTTCAAACATTTCGCTGCGACGTTCTTGGTTTACTTCGTTCTCGCCCCACAGGTAACTGATGCAAAGAATCTGGTTATCCGTCACCGATACGAATACCGGTATTTCTTCACGGCCAACCACATTCACTTGCAGTACTTCGACTTCGCCATCAATAGGATAACAATCGAATTGAAAGCCGGTTTGGCTATTATTGCCAAGACTGTTGAGGTGATTGGCAAGGGTATGGATATTCATATTTGTCCTTATTGACATATTATGTCTGCGTTCAAAGATAGCACTGAGACATAATATGTCAAGCACTATCTTGTCCTATTAAAAAAGATTCAGTCCCTGATTCTCGGACCAATCTTGCAAATGGTAGTGATACAGCTGCAACGAACCCAATTCATTGGGTTTTATTTTGGCGGCATCTTGATAAAAATTGGCTGGAAACTCAAAGGCGCCATCCACTAAACCTAAGGTGAGCCAGTCATCTTTGATGGGTAGCTCAGTTAACTTCGCTAATCTGTGTTGTGCATCGAGCCCACCTGCGGTGGCGATACTCCAGCCCCATTCGCCAAAACTGGGCACATTATGATGGTACTGTTTGACGTCAAATCCCGCCAATGCCAAGGTTTTTGCTACCGAAATAAAGGCCTTAGGGGCATGATAAGGCGATGTTGACTGTACTGTCAGAGCGCCATCACTGCTCATAAGTTCCTTTAATTTACGGTAGAAATAATCCGAATATAGCTTATTAAGATCGGGATGGCTCGGATCGGGCAAGTCCACAATAATCGCATCGTATTTCACGCCTGTGGCAATCAGCTTATCGACGCCATTAAAGGCATCGTCGTTGATCACAGTAACACGGGGATCGTTTAGCGCATTGCCGTTGAGCGTCAACATAGCGCGGCTCAAACGCTCGGGCATATCCGTATCGGGCGACTTAAACAATTGCACTAGGCCGACATCGAGATCGAGCAGCGTCACTTGCTCAGGCTCCCAGCGCAACACTTGCTTAAGACCGAGTCCATCGCCGCCGCCAATGATCAATACCTTGTTATGACGGGCACTGGCTGCAAGTGTGGGATGCACGAGAAACGCATGGTAGATGTGTTCGTCTATGCTCGAAAACTGTAAGCGGCCATTGATGTATAACGCATAAACAGGCGGCAGACCGTTACCGCGCAGGCGCTCGGTGAAGGTCAGCTGTTGGAAACGTGTCGCTTTGGCGTAAACCACTTTGTCTTTATAGAGCAAATTATTAAATTCTTGCTCCCAGCGTGGGCCGTGGATGGCTAACACGAGTAAAATGCCAGTCACGATAAAGTGCCCAGTCAAAAGCAGTTTAGGGCGGCGGATTTTAGGCCAGAAGCGCCAGATAAACACAAAACCCGCCAACAGGTTGAAACTGGCGGTTAAAGCGGCAGCGAGTTGGATATCAATGGCAAGCATAAAGCCCACCCAAATGGCGGCACCTATGCCTGCGCCTATGTAATCGGCACCGTAAATTGTTCCCGCATTGTGCAGCAAATGCTCGTCAGAGAGTGATTGGCGCACCCTAGCAATCAGCGGGATTTCCATACCTATCATCAGGCCCAGCAACACGCCCCACACATAGGGTAAGTATTCGCTGAGTTTTTGCAGCGAGCCTATCATACCGCCTTCGGGCAGTTGATCTGGTGGTAAACCTAAGGTGTTGGCAATCATCAAGGGCAGTTGTTGGCCGAAACCAATCACTGCCGCTGTGATTAAAATGGCGAGTGAGCCACAGAGTGCGACTGTGAGTTCTAAGATCACAAAACCGGTAAAGGCATCACGGATCTTACGTGCGGCGAAGGCACCTAGCCCCATGGAGACTATCATCAAGCCAATCATGGTGTAGATGGCGGCTTCTAATGCGCCTAAAATGCGCCCGGCATAGTGGGATAAAAGATATTCGTAAATCAGGCCGCAGCCTGCTAATACGGCCATGATGCCCAATAAGAGGACATCGTCGAACCAACCTAGGCGGCTAGGTTTAGCCGCCGAGGGGGTTAAGCTGGTTTCTTGCATTCGATTAGGCCATCAGTGCCGTGAGGATAAGTGCGATAGCGATACTGATCGCCATTTCAACGGCGGCGATGCCGATATTGTGTTGTCTTTCCACTTCATCGGCTAAATCGATACGGGCTAATACCAGTTTCTTCACCACGAACAGCAGTAAGGAAAGCGCGATCAGCATGATGACTGAGAACACTAACCAACCGATCACGTTAGTAACATAAGCCGTTGGATTGAATATAATAAAGTGGCTGGCAGCGTTAAAGCTCAGCGCCATGGCTATCATATAACCCGCATGACGCAGTGCTAATGCTGTATGACCTTGTACTAAGGCTTGCTGCATTGACGAGTCTTGATTGCGGCTCGCAAAACGGTTTTCGCGCCAGCGTGTCAGTAGCACTAACATCAACTGCGAAATTGCAAAGGCACTGAAGATAGCGATAAAAGTATCTAGGGTTAAGTCTTCTGCCCATAACAACACGGCGCGGATGATAATCGCAGTGGAGATGGCAGCACTGGCATCGACAATCGCGACAGACACATTACCTTTGATGATTTGCTCGTTCTTATCAAACTCATTTAAGGCAATCTTATCGTGGAGGAAACGACCCAGTTTTATTAGCACTAAGCCGAATAAACCATAGCAGCTCATACCAATCGCTTCGGTAAGATAAGAGTGCGCAGCAGCACCAGTGATAGCGCCCGTGAGCACTATACCCAGTGCAGCAACTGCGCCCGCGGTACTGATGCCGAAGGCAAAGTTATCACGCTCCGCCAGTTCCTTACTGCTGTTAACTTTAACGCTCCAACCTTGCAAATAACGCATCAGCGTTAGCAAAATTACGGCTATGGTGAGATCGATAGCCAGAATGATGGCTAGCTCTGGTGTGATACCGAAATCCTGAAATAGTGTCATTGGAAATCCTTAGTTACTTGCCCCGGCGCACACTGCGGGTCGTGCGATTACTGGAATTACGGAAACTGCTGTCTTTAGCATAGTTAGAGCGGAACTTACTACTCGAACTCTTGCTTGCGCTCGTGGTGTTGCTGGCCTTGGGCGTGCTGGTACTTTCACGGGATAACGCCGTGCCACCGGTACGCGGTTTGGCATAAGGGCTGTCGAAGCGCTTACCTTGGGAATCGAAACGTTTTTTCGTTTGTTCGAAGGTCTTATTTTGCGCATCCGCTTGTTTGGGTGAGGTATAGCGATAACGACCTACGTCATTGTAATAGCTATAACCCCGGTTACCCGACCAACGATCGTAGGAAACTGGGCGATTGAAGACATTCGAAAACATTGAATACATGCCATACCAAGCCCAAAACGAAGTGCCGCTCGAGTCGGTTTGCCAGTTACCGTAAGACGGATTACCAACTAGCTGACTACCTGGACCAAAATCTTCGCCGCCATTGGCTAATGTTGCGGCCTCACGGCTAATCGCATTTACGCGGGCTAGCTTGCCGTCGGACATATCGGCGACCACGTTGACAGGGTCTGACAACATATCGTTAAACAGACTGGGATCAGCGGCTTGATAAAGATTTTCCGCTTCGGCCAGTTGTTGATCGAGATCGGCAAAGTTACTCGCCACTTTCGACTCATCTAATCGACGTTTCAGCGAGGTATACATGGGACCTTGGGTGCCAGAATCCTTTGCTAATTCATCAAGTAATGGGGCTAAATCAGGTTTTTGCAGCTTTAACAGTGTGGTGTATTGTTTTAAGAGGTTAGCGTTACGCAACTGCCCGTCATCGATCATCGTCGTGAGCGTTGCGAGACGTTGCTGCGTGAGTTGTTGATACTTCGCGATTTTATCCGGTCTCTCATCGCCACAACCCGTCAGCGACAGCATAACGGCTAAAAAGAGGATCGATGTGAGAACACGGGTTAGCATTCCTGCCATGTTTTCTCCAAATGGTAATGAAATAAAACTCAAATACTTGCAGGCAATAATAATCTGCTTGCCCAATATGCCTGCTGCGCAGGTTATAGTACCCTTAAATGCCACAGATAAAAGGGGATACCTTTATTTGTGTGCTACATCAGGTAGCTGCAAGTCTCGTCGAACATAACATGATGTGGCGTCAATCTATATCATTTACGACATAATATGTCGATAGCTAAATTTGTTAGGGATTATTATGACCATGCAAAAAGACAGTAATAAGTCATTGTCTATTCTCGTTAATCAAACCGCTGAGCACAACTGGCTGCGGTTAGAGGAAGTATGGTCCGAAGGACTCGCGCAATTAACACCTGCCCAGCAGCAAGAACTCAAAACGGTTCTAGGGCTCAGTGATTACGTAGCGGCCCAGCTATGCCGACATCCTGAGTGGATTAACAGGCTGTTTGCCGGCGAGTTAAGCTTGATTGAGCGTAAAAACTTTGATCTTGAGTTACACGAAGTGCTGAGCAGCGCCACAACTGAAGAGATGGCAAAAGCCAGCCTGCGACGGTTTCGTAACTACCAAATGGTGCGCTTAGCTTGGCGTGACTTTTTAGACTACGCCAGTTTAGAAGCATCTCTGCTGGATCTGTCGGCGCTGGCCGAAGCGTTAGTGATTTGCGCCCGCGACTGGCTCTATAAAGATATGTGCGCCCAATATGGCACGCCGATGGATAAAGAAGGCAATGCACAGCCATTGCTGATTTTAGGCATGGGCAAATTAGGCGGCCGCGAGCTCAATTTTTCCTCCGATATCGACTTGATTTTCACTTTCCCTGAGCATGGTGAAACCGTCGGTGGTCGTCGCAGTTTAGACAATCAACAATTTTTTATCCGCATGGGACAAAGGCTAGTGAACTTGCTCGACCAAGTTACCGTCGATGGTTTCGTATTCCGCGTGGATATGCGTTTGCGCCCCTACGGTGAAAGTGGCCCGCTGGTGGTGAGTTTTAGTGGCCTTGAGGATTATTACCAAGAACAGGGCCGTGATTGGGAACGCTATGCCATGGTCAAGGCGCGTGCACTCGGACCTTGGAGCCATTTCTCCGATGAATTACACAGCCTGCTCAGACCCTTTGTGTATCGCCGCTATATCGACTTTTCAGCGATTGAATCCCTGCGAAAAATGAAGCAACTCATCGCCCAAGAAGTGCGACGTCGTCATTTGACCGACAATATTAAACTCGGTGCGGGCGGTATTCGTGAGGTCGAGTTCGTGGTGCAGAGTTTCCAATTAATTCGTGGCGGCCGCGAGCCTGCACTGCGCCAGCAGAGTTTATTCGGTGCTATCGATACGCTCTACAGCTTAGGGCAATTTGAGTATTTGGCGGTCGATGAGCTTAAACACAGCTATTTATTGCTGCGCCGAGTCGAGAATTTACTGCAAGCTATAGATGATAAACAAACCCAAACCTTGCCGAATAATCCACTGGATTGGGCGCGATTGTGCCATGTGCTCGATATGGCCAACGAGGTTGATTTACGCACCCATATTGAAGCTGCAATGAGCAAAATCCATCGTCACTTTAAAGCCACCGTGGGCGGTGAAGAAGGCGAAGAAAAGGCCGAACACTGGACGGCGCAGCTGTGGCATGTGCAAGATGCTGATGATGCCGTCGCGCTATTGGCCGAACAGCAAATCGACGATGACAAGCTGTGCCCTATGCTCAGCAGTTGGCGTGAGACTGTCACTAAGCGTTCCATTGGTCCACGCGGGCGGGAAACCTTAGATAAATTAATGCCAAGATTATTGGAAGAGTTGATTAATCAACAGAGTCCATCGGCTGCCTTTGAGCCCGTGTCTAAGGTGCTGGAGCAGATTTTAACTCGTACCACTTACCTTGAGCTTTTATGTGAAAATCCAGGCGCACGGCAACAGTTAGTGAGCCTTTGCTGCGCCAGCCCTTGGATTGCCGCGCAGTTAGCTAAATTTCCCATGCTGCTCGATGAGCTTATCGATCCATCGCAGCTTTATGACACAACCTCCATCGATGATTATCCGAGCGAGCTGCGCCAGTACATGTTGCGCGTTCCCGAGGATGATATGGAGCAGCAGATGGAAGCGCTGCGACAATTTAAGCTGTCACAACAACTTAAAATCGCCGCCGCCGATGTCACAGGGGTTTTACCTGTGATGCAAGTGAGCGATCACTTAACCTTTTTAGCCGAAGCCATCATAGAACAAGTGGTGATGCAGGCGTGGCAACAGGTTTCAGTGCGTCACGGCGTGCCCGCTCACCTTGAGGGCAGTGACACTGGTTTTGCTGTTGTTGGTTATGGCAAGCTCGGCGGGATTGAGTTGGGTTACGGCTCCGATCTCGATTTAGTCTTCCTGTGTGAAAACAAAGCAGATAACAGCCAGACCAATGGTGAACGCCCGATTGAAGTTGGCCATTTCTACCTCAAACTGGCCCAGCGTATTCTGCATTTATTCTCGACTCGCACCACATCGGGCGAGTTATATGAAGTGGATATGCGTTTGCGTCCTTCTGGCGCCTCGGGTTTGATGGTCAGTGAGATTGAACGCTTTGGCGAATACCAAGCTAACGAGGCGTGGACGTGGGAACATCAAGCCTTAGTGCGCTCGCGTTTTGTTTTCGGCGACAATAGTTTAGCGGTCAAATTTAGCCGAATTCGTGCCTCGATATTGGAAAAGCCACGGGATAAAACTGAGCTGCAAAAAGCAGTACGTGAGATGCGTCAGAAGATGCGTGATCACTTGCTCAAAGCTAGCGATGGCATGTTTGATCTAAAACAGAGTCCCGGCGGTATTGCAGATATCGAGTTTATCGCCCAGTACTTAGTGCTGGCTAATGCCCATGAGTATCCTGAGCTGACGATTTGGTCTGACAATGTGCGGATTTTTGGGGTGTTGGCTGAGCTTGAACTCTTACCTATGATGAGTGCCCAGCATTTAACCCAAACCTATTGCTTACTCAGGGATGAAAATCATCGCCTGACTCTGCAACAAAAGGCGGGGCAGTTACCTGTGTTAGAGGTTGAGGAACATGCCGAGCGAGTGCTCAATATCTACCGCGCTGTGCTTGAATAGTACAGTCATCTATACAGTCATCTATACAGTCATTTAAAGGGAGTAAGGCTGAAACGAATATCAGCCTTAACACCGCAAGAATGTACAATTTAGGCTAGAGTTTAATGAGAGCAGTTAGCAGAGAGCACCATGCAATTACCTACTATCCCTGAAAACGAGCTGCAACGTTTGGCCACGTTACGCGCACTCAATGTGCTCGACACCGATGCCGAGGAACGTTTTGATCGTATTACTCGGCTCACGCGCAGAATTTTCTCTTTGCCGATTTGTGTTGTGACCTTAGTGGATGCCGAGCGGCAGTGGTTTAAATCTCGCCAAGGATTAGAGGTGACTGAAACACCACGGGAAATTTCATTTTGTGGCCATGCGATCAATCAAGACGATATTTTTATCGTAAACGACGCCCTCAAAGATCCGCGCTTTAGTGACAATCCACTGGTGACCGAGCAGCCGCATATTCGCTTTTACGCTGGCTATCCCTTAACCATTCATAGGCAATATCGGGTAGGAACCTTGTGTTTAATCGGCACTGAACCGCGAGATTTTACAGCTGAAGATATTGAAACCTTGACGGATTTAGGTGAAATGGTGGAGGCGGAATTACTCTCTATCGCGCAAAACACCTTAGATCCTTTGACTACGATTTCGAATCGGCGAGGATTTGAGTTACTGGCCCATCAAGCGCTGGCGAGTTGTCGACGTACCGAATCTGAGGCGGCCTTACTCTTCTTCGATCTCGATTTCTTTAAGGAAGTGAATGACAACTTTGGTCACCTCAAGGGCGACCAAGTGTTATACGATTTTGCCCATATCTTGATGACCGCTTTTAGGGAGTCGGATGTGATTGCAAGGCTTGGCGGTGATGAGTTTGTGGTGCTATTAAGTTTTGTGCATAGAGATACAGTCGATCGCGTGATTGAGCGTTTTAAGCAGTTACTTGAGCAATATAATCAACAGCATCCTAAGCAACATAGCTTAGCGACCAGTATTGGTATCGCCCATTGGACGCCAGATTCTGATGTGAGCTTAGAGGATCTGTTAGATTCCGCCGATAAAGCCATGTATCAGGATAAAGCCGCGCACCACAGTGATGCGCCTTAAATGATGTGTGCTTAAGCAAGATGAAAAGGGAGACAATAATGTCTCCCTTTTCATTGATTTTTATTCGGCGAAGAAGTACTAAACTACACCATTAAGCTGTAATGACCATGACCCAGTGTTGATATAAAGGCAGGCCAATTAACACGTTAACCGGGAACGTAATGCCGAGTGAGGCCAGCATAGCCAGTCCTATATTGGCTTCGGGTATTGCGGCTCGAATGGCCGCAGGCGCTGCGATATAAGATGCACTGGCACTTAATGCTGCTAGCACTAAAATGCTGCCAGAAGGTAAGTCCAACCATAATCCTACGGCGATACCGCACCAAGCCAATACAAAGGGCGTTACGGCGGCGAACACCAATAAGCGCCATTGTTTTAGTGGTAGCGGCAAACACACTTTGGCCGTTACTAAGCCCATTTCCAGTAAAAATAATGCCAGTAAAGTTTTGAATCCGCCTAGTAGCACAGGTGTGAGCGGCGCAAGCCCCGTTGGGCCGTAAAGCCAACCTATCACTACGCCGCCCACGAGTAAGACAACGCCGCGGCTGGTTAACGCTTCGTGCAATACGCTCGATTGAGTTTCATTCTTGGGTGATGTTTCAATTGCTTTTTTGGCGCTTAAGTACCTGTGTAGCCAGAGCATCACGACGATCGCCGGCAGCTCCAGCAGCACGAGATACAGGGTGGTTTCGGGTCTTAATATCAACCCTGATTTTTCCACCATAGCCATCACCACCGCAAAGGTTCCCGCGCTAACGGAGCCGTAATGGGCGGCAATGCTAATGGCATCTGTGTGACCAATGCGAACCAGCCGAGTTAACACTGGGTATAGGGCCAAGGGGATAATGAAGCCTAAAGCAACAACCGCTAACAGCTCAGTGAGCACTAAGTTTTGGGTGTGACCGTGGAGCGCCATTCCGCCCTTTAAGCCCAAAGTGAGCATTAACAGTATGGATAGGGTTTCGTAGATCGCGGGAGGGACTTTAAGATCTGACTTCACTAGGCCAGCTAACAAGCCTAAGGCAAAAAAGGCAATGACAATATCGGGCATAAGTATCTCATTAAGTTTGATTTTTAAGCCGTGCAGAACAGGCTTAAATGTCGGGTGGTCCTGATGGCTGGTGATTTTGGACCTAATTGGTTATATTGAAAAATAAATTGTTTACCACTTAGGTATAGGTAATTGTCTATGGATAAGCGTTCGTCATCGACTCAGCTTAAATTGCGGCACTTGAGTTTCCGTTTGCTGCAGGTGTATGTACAAGTGGTGCGGTTAGGCAATATTTCCGCAGCGGCGAGGGCCTTGCATTTAACCCAACCCACAGTGTCATTACAGCTTAAAAAGCTGGCCGATGTATTGGGTGAGTCGTTACTAGAGAGTCGTGATGGCCGCATGTTACCGACCTTGATTGGCAATGAACTCTACCGCGCAGCCTGCGATACCTTGAGTCGTTTTGAGGATTTCGATGCCTTTATGCTGCAGGCCAAAGGTGGCAGCGTCGGGCATATTAATATCGGTATCGTCACTACCGCCAAATACGTGTTACCACGGATTTTAGGGGCTTTTTATCGGCAGTTTCCACAGGTTAAAGTGACCTTAAACATAGGTAACCGTGCCCATGTGTTGGGCCGATTTGAGCGCCAAGAAGATGATTTATATCTGTTTAGTCATCCTCCTAGTGGCGATAACGTGCTATCTGCGCGGATCATTAAAAACCCGCTGCAACTGATTGCGCCAAAAGATCATTGGGCGGTGGGCCGTGAGCAAGTGAATTTTAACGATCTTAAAAATGAGCGTTTTATCGTGCGCGAGCCCGGTTCTGCCACCCGCTTGATGTTTGAGTCTTGGTGCAGCGGTCAAGGCATCACGCTTAGTGACACTATGCAAATCGAGAGTAATGAGGCGATACGCCTAAGCGTCGCGTCTGGCTTAGGTTTGTCGGTGATTTCGGCGCACACGCTGCAAGAAGGGCGCGAAAAACCGGCTATTTTGCCAGTGATGGGTTTTCCGCTCGAAAGTAACTGGTATCTGGTTGGCCGCAAAGATCGCCGCTTGCCCTATGCCGCCATGCAGCTGGTGGACTTTATGGCGGCGCATTTGGCCGAGTGTATCGAGCCTGAATGGGTTGCCGCCGATATCAGTGAACTGGCTATGCACTTTAATCATGCGCCGCAAACTCGGTCTTAGCTGAGTTCATGTTTTGATACTGAATGATTTTATTAAGTTAGATATGTGTTGATACATTGAGGGTAACGTCTTTTAGCACACCTTGTGCAGTTACCCTCAGGTCTCATTGTAAAACGAGATTTGGCCTTAAATCTGACGACTGTACGAGGCGACTTTACACCTTAAAGCGCGTCAGTAGGTTGTTCAGTTCTACCGCTAACCTTGATAATTCATGCGCCGAGGCACTGGTTTGCTGCGCTCCCGCGGCGCTTTGGCTGGCGAGATCGCTAATGTTCACAATGTTTTTATCGACTTCACGGGCGACTTTCGCTTGTTCTTCTGCGGCGCTTGCGATGACCATATTGCTGTTATTCATCGTACTGATTTGAGCGTTAATCGTGTTTAATGCATCCCCAGCGAGCCTTGCGACAGCGAGTGCTTGCTCTGCCTTTTGGCCGCTGTGCTGCATCGATAGCACAGCGGTTTCGGTGCCGTGCTGGATCTTGTTGATCATGTCTTCAATTTCACGGGTCGAAGACTGAGTACGGTGGGCTAGCGCGCGCACTTCATCGGCAACCACCGCAAAACCACGGCCTGTATCGCCCGCTCGCGCCGCTTCAATGGCTGCGTTGAGGGCCAGTAAATTCGTTTGCTCGGCAATCGCGCGGATCACATCTAAAACTTTACCAATATCGACAGCTTGCATGGCTAAGGTTTGGACAATTTGTGAACTTTGCGTCACATCCTGATTCATGTCGATAATGGCGGCGACGGTTTGATCTACCTGTTTTTTACCTAATTCAGTATTGCGGGCGGTTTCTTCTGAGGCCTCTGAAGCGAGGACTGCGGTATTAGCGACTTCATCCACCGCCGAACTCATCTCGGTAATTGCGGTTGCAGCCTGTTGTATTTCATCATTTTGTTGCTGTATACCGCGGGATGCATCTTCAGTCACAGAATTGAGCTCTTCGGCGGCGGAGGCGAGCTGGTTAGAGGAGTTTGCTATATGGGATAAGGTATCGCGCAGGTTCTGCTGCATCCCTGCTAATGACTGCATCAGCTGACTGGTTTCATCATTGCCATCTGTACGGATTTTCTGCGTTAAATCACCGCTTGCGACCGTCACTGAAATATCTACCGCTTCTTTCATCGGCTGCACAATACTGCGGGTTAAGAGTGTGGCTACGACAAATGCGGCAATCAAGGAGGCTATTATTACCACGCTGTTGAGTAGCTTACTTTCCTCGTAGGCTTGTGCGGTGATCTCGCCCTGTTTGCCTGCATATTCGGTATTTAAGTCGCCAATGCTGATAAGCGTTTTAGTTATTTTATCAGCTTGTAACGTCATCACTTCATCCATTATCCGTTTAGCTTCAGTCGTGTCATTGGCCTGCAGCTTACTGATCATTTGATCTTGATTCTGTAAATACAGCTCTAAATTATGACTAAAATCCTGATAGAGGGCTTGCTCACCAGGCAAACTAATTAAAGGCTCGTAGGCCTTTTGATCCGTTTTAATGTTCTCGCGAATTTGCCTTAAGGTTTCGAGCCCTTTGTCACGCTCAGCCGCCGAATCGGCGAGTAATAGACGAAATGTAAATACCCTAGCGCGCATCACGTTAAGATTGATGCTCGACAGCGTGACGAGTGTCGGCAGGGTATTTTTTTCAATTTCTTCTGAGGAGACTCGCATGGATGACATAGTTTGCAGTGACATCAGTCCCTGAAGTAACAAGACTAGACCGAGTAAGCCAAAGGCAGTAATGAGCCGTGAGCCAATCTTAATTTGTCGTAACCACATAAGCGAATCGTCCCTGTATTTAAATGAGTTCCGTCTAAGGTCGTTCTTACTGCTTTTTAGTTAATGCTTTCGAATTACTAATGTCGATCCATGAAGTTCGAGTAAATAGTAAAGTTGAACTTATGCTTCCTAACTTTAAAACTAAGCGTTATTGCGCAGAGTCGGAACTATGAGTCTTTGGTTTAATACACTATAGATTATATTTTTAAAATTTCTTGTCGTAGAGTGTAAATTTAATTGATTAAAACCTATAGGGCGTAAATTAGCATAATTGAAACTAAGTTATACCGTACCTTAAATATCTAGGTTAGCAAACCGTATTGCTGAATTGAGTGGAGTAATGCCTCTGGTTTTATTAAGGTTAGTAGTCTAAATAAAGGAGTGGGCTGTGATTAGTGTTTTGATTTTAAATGGTTAAAGTGAAGTTTTGTGCTAATTTGATAAGGTTTTATATTGGCAATCTAGGTCATTAGACTCATGTTTCATGTCGGTCGTTTTAAAGGTGTTATTCAAGCTTTTACTATACTGATTGTATAAGTGACTTCGTAATCTACTGTTCCTTTTGACGTTTTTATTTTTTTGCTAATGATTGTCCAATAATAGTTTGTGCAAAATTTTGGTACTTATTTTTTGTCTCTTTCCTTGTCTATTTTCTTGTTTGTGCGAAGTGATAAATAATCAATTGTTTTGCGGTAATTCATGCCGGCTCATTTCTATTAATCGGCTGTAGGTGCGGCGGAATTCAAAACTGAGTGCGCCACCTTGGTAGAGTTCGCTCAGTGGCACGTCGCAGCTGAGATAAAGGCTGACATTTTGATCGTACAACTCATCAATTAAGCTGATAAAACGTCGCGCAGGGTCGTCGTTGGCGGCGTAGGAGAGTTTGCGCTCGCCCGTAGCTGCGGCTTGGTTTGCTCCTGTGCCGTCCTCCGTGCCGCGGGCACGGATCCAGCCTTTCACTTCGCCGCCTAATTTAGGAACGCCGCTCACCATTAAGATCTTAAATCGACTGGCGATTTCGATGTAATCGAGTTGGGACCTCGGGCCATCACACAAGGCATAAAAGTCGAACCAAGCAACGGCGTTGTCTGTGGGCTCTAAAGCGGCGCGGATCACTGGGATTTCACGGTTGCATATGATGAGGCTAGCATTGCTCATTCTGCTACCGCAGATACTAGTCTCACGAATACCAGAATCGCTAATGCCAACAGCGCTCATACTGAGTGTATTAGGCGTTAACCCATTCACTAGCTTGTCAAAAATCTGCTCAAAATCGAGTGTTCCGGTAATGCCGATATTGCGGGAAATCGAGGCGTTAACTTCAGCGCTATCAATGCCAATCTCGTTGGTTAATACAGCATTGATGGCGTGCATCCTGTGGTCTTGGTTGCCATCGAGATGCAGCATTTGCGTGTGCGCTTGCAGCAGTTGGATACAAGGTAAAAATCTGTGTCTGGCTAAGCCGTTCTCATATAAGCGCTCAATAGGAATATTAGAGGTTGCGACCAGCACCACACCTTGTTCGAATAGGCACTCAAATAGCCCTGCAAGTATCATGGCATCGCCAATGTCTGAGACAAAAAACTCATCGAAACACAGCACCTTGCACTCTTTCGCGAGATTTTTAGCAATCAGGGTTAACGGATCGCGTTTACCCGAATGCTCACGCAGTGCATTGTGTATCCGTGCCATAAAGCGGTGGAAATGCAGTCTTAACTTGCCTTCACTTGGCAAACAATCGAAAAACAAATCCATCAGAAAGGTTTTACCCCGACCGACATCGCCCCACAGATACAAGCCTTTGATGGATTGTGAATGGGAGAGGCGTGCTGAATAGGGCTGTGGCATCAACTGCTTAAATAACATATCGAGTGCCAACACCGCCTGTTGCTGCGCCGGATCGTCAACTAGATTTTCGCTCACTTTGGCGCGATACACTTCCAGTGGCGTCATCATTGGCGTTATCGATTGCGAGCTAGCGGAGTTTGAATGAGCCATGTCGGGGTCTCGTTGGCGGTTGTTTTAGGTGTTTACTGCAGTCAGTGTGTGCTTTAGCTTTGACTAAGTGCGATATCAGCGCTCGCCTTTTGAGGCATCATGCTACTCATACTTAGGTACTCGGGAGCCATATTGCAAGATGCTCAGGGTAACATAGTCGCTGGCGTGACTTAAATCCCGCTCTGAGGCTTAGGTCAAATACTAAACGAAACCAGTGCTTTATTCTCGGGGACTTTTACCTTAACATCTTTGTCACAAAAATAATGATATGGAATGAATCCTATGGCTAGCAAAGGCAATGGCATTACTTTTATCAGTGCACAAACCTCGATTGAGGGTGACATCCAGTTAGAGAGCACGGCATTAATTGCGGGTAAATTGCAGGGCAAGATTGGTTCAGCGGGACAAATTAAGATCGAACTTGGCGGCGAGATCTCCGGTGAAGTCAGCTGTGATGAGTTGCGGGTGTGCGGCGTATTTAGTGGTCGAGTCTGTTGTAATAAGTTGATTATTACCAGTTCTGGTGTGGTTGACGGTGAAGTTGCAAGCCATCAGATGGAGATTTACGAAGGCGGCCAGTTTATTGGTCAGCGGATTAAAGGCCCTGAGCTTGATGCCTTGCCTGACATGCTAAAAGCGATCGCCCCTGCGGCTCAACGCTCGGATGCGCACCTATATGCCAGTGAGAGCGGTTCATTAAGAGGCGATAATCGGGCGATTCGCCCTTGGTTGTATGTTGCTGCGGCAACTGTCGTCATCGCCTTGGGCTTTAGTTTTGGACCCGAGCCATTGCGTGAGTGGTTACCTAATGTCAGTGATAGCCCACTCAACACTGAAGTGTCTCCCGTGGCTCAGGAGCTAGATGCTGCAAAGGCCGCCAATCCATTACTGACTGAACAAATGACTGCGCCAGATACCGCGAATGCCGACAATACGGCGGCGTTATCCGCAGATCCCGATCCGCTGGCTTTGTCGCAGGATTCGGCGATGGAAGATTTACAGCAAATGGAACAAGGCCATGCACAGATGGCGCAGGGTGATAATGGCACCGCGCCCGCCAGCGAGAATGCAGGCAATAAGCTCTGATTGCTAAGCGATAAGCTCGAATCAATAAGCTTGAATTTATTAGCTTGAATCAATTAGCTCGAATAAATAAGTGCTCGCATCGTTGGGTCGAGCATTTGGTGTTTTTTGTTCGACCACAGTTATTTGCTCATCGTTGCTAATGCTTATCGCCCAATATCCTACTCAATCTCTCTTCAAGTATTGTTGCTAGTTCCCTCAGAAGCGCTTAACGGCGCTTTGCTTTTATGGATGGCTTCTAGCTTAATTTAACGTTTTAAGGGTAAATCCGTCGTATTTTTATGCTATTTCACTCATCTGTTCACATTCAGCGTCCGCTAGTATTCCTGTCATATTTTCATTGAGTTATCTCTCATTCTTACCCGTTTTGTGCACTTCAAGCCGTTTCCCTTGAGTTAAGTTCATTTTGTTCATGAACTTTATGATTTTTAGTCACCTTAAGTCCCTTAATGAAGATTAAGTGCGTTAAATATCTTTAACGAAATGTTAACGATACATTTCATCCTCTGGGCGAGGAAGTAGTCCGTCACAGACCTGACACAATTCTAATAACACAGGCATTCCCACAGGGAATGGCAGACTGCAATACAGGAGGCATTGATGCCTAGATTGACCTTACTTGCCGCGGCAACCGCTGTGGCTTTTACTGGTTTTGCGAATGCGCAAGACTTAACGCCACAAGAGCTTCAAGCACAACTCACCCAATTGACTCAAGAAGTTAACCAGCTAAAACAACAGCAGGCAGCGAATGCCACTGCGACTCCATCTAAGCCTAGCGCGCCAGCTTTTGAGATAGGTGGTCGCATTCAACTCGATTACAACCTCTTCAATGGTGCCTATAACGCCGAACATCACGGCAGTAGCGCGCAGGATATTTTCCCCCGCCGAGTCCGTACCTTTGTTGAAGGCGAATTACAGGATTGGGATTACAAGCTACTGCTTGAATTTGCTGAGAATACCGCTGAAATCGTCATGGCTCGGATGCGTTATTCGGGTTTTGAGAATGGCCCTAAACTGCAATTTGGTAAGTTGCGTGAGGATATCAGCCTCGATGCGCTCACCAGCAGTAATCACATTGCGCTGATCGAACGTTCTAGCCTCGCCGATACTATGTCGCCGTACTTCCGCTGGGGTGTTTCTGCCTATCAATATTTCCCCAGCACAGGTTTACGTTACGCCTTGGGTGTTTATAAAAACGATGCCTTTGGTAGCGATGGCAAAGATGAAACCGATGATTTGAACTATGCCCTGAGCTCGCGAGTGACTTGGTCACAGGCCAAAGAACCGGGCCAAGTGCTGCATGCTGGCTTGTGGTACTCAGCGCGTCAAATGGGCGGCGATGACTTGTCTGCCAGCTTTGCTCGCGGCGAACTGCGCGAGACTAATACTCGCCTGATTAACTATGTCGCCGGTGGTGAAACCGCAGCGATTGATAATCTAAATCAAGCGGGTTTAGAGCTGGCATTTCAACATAATGGCTTGTTGTTGCAGGGCGAATATGCCCAGCGCAGTTTAAACACCCAAGATCCTCAGTCAGTGCTCGATGGTGAGCGTTATCAGGCGTATTACCTGCAGGCGAGTTACTTCTTGACGGGCGAACAGCGCAGCTATTCCAAGGGCAGCGCGGTGTTTTCCCAGCCTAAGGGCGTAACCGATGCATGGGAATTGGCGGCACGTTTTTCTAGCGTGGATGCGAGCTCCGACTTCCAAGGCACTCAAGCTCAAGGCACTCGGGCTCAGACCTACACCTTAGGCGTGTCTTACTACTTTAATCCAAAAATCAAAGTGATGGCTAACTACATCCATTCTTCTGTCGATGGCGCAGGCACGATTGCCTTAGTCGGCAATGAAGATGTGGGCGATGCCTTTGCTGCCCGTTTGCAATACGTGTTTTAGGAGTAATGAATCATGTTGAAAATGAAATCTTTAGTCATGAGTGCGCTGTTACTTGGTGCCTCTGGCATGGCGAGTGCTGATATCCACTTTATCATTCCTGGCGGTCCAGGCGGTGGTTGGGATACCACGGCGCGCGGCGTCGGTGAAGCCTTAGTGAAGTCGAAAATCGATGGTAATGCCTCTTTTGAGAACCTCTCGGGTGGCGGTGGCGGTCGTGCGATTGCCTCTATGATCAAATCGAAAAACAAACAGGGCGATATTTTACTGGTTAACTCGACTCCGATTGTGCTCCGTGCACTTTCTGGGCAAATCCCGTTTAGTTATCGTGATTTAACGCCGGTTGCAGGCATAGTCGCCGATTACGGTGCCTTTGTGGTGCGTAACGATTCACCGTTGAAAACCTGGGACGATGTGTTGGCGGCCTTTAAGGCGGACCCACAAAGATTCAACATCGCTGGCGGCTCAGCGCGCGGCAGTATGGATCACTTAGTTGCGGCGCAAGCGATTGCGGCGGCGGGCTTAGATGGCGGTCGTTTACGTTATGTTCCATACGATGCGGGTGGTCAAGCTAAGGCTGGCTTACTCTCGGGCGAAGTCGATTTATTGTCGACGGGATTCAGTGAAGCGTTAGAAATTGCAGGCAGTGGTCAAGGTCGGATCCTTGCGATGACGGCGCCTGAAATCGTTGCCGAGCATCCAGAGGTTCCGACGATTAAATCACTCGGTTATGACATGACGTTTACTAACTGGCGCGGCTTTTTCGCGGCACCTGATACGCCTAAAGCCAAAGTTGATGAGTATGTGGCCAAGTTTGCGGCGCTGATTAAGACGCCAGAATGGGAACAAGTGCGTGCCCGTAATGGTTGGATCAATTTGTTTGAACCCCAAGCCGAATTCATTAAGTCATTGGAAGCACAGGAGCAACAGCTTAAAGCCACTATGTTGCAACTGGGCTTTATTAAGTAAGGAGTGACAGATGTTGAATCGTGATCTGATTGGTTCCTTGCTATTTGTCGCCGTGTTTACCGGATATGGCGTGCTGGCATGGCAAATTCCCTTATTGCCGTTTGAAGAATTTGAAGTCGTGACGTCTTCCACTATGCCGAAGATTTATGCTGCCATGGGGCTGATGTTTAGTCTGTTTTCTCTAGTTGCTGTCTTGCTGAAAGGAAACACGGTTCAACAGCGGGGGGCGCTGCTGACTAAGGCCGCCTTACAACAAACCGCGGCGCTGATTGTGCTGATGGTCTTGTATGCCGCCGGACTCGAACCGTTGGGGTTTGTTGTCGCTACCTTATTGTTTTTGGTCGCTGGATTTTGGTTGATGGGAGAGCGCCGCTTTAAGATTTTGCTGCTCGCCTCTGTGCCCGTGGTGTTGGTGTTCTGGGTGTTGATGACGCAAGTCTTAGGTATCTACTTGGCCTCAGGTTCTCTTTGGAGTTAACTATGTTCGATGCAATGTTTATTGGTCTATCGACCGCGTTTGAATTGCAAAACCTCATGTATGTGGTCTTAGGCTGCTTGGTCGGCACAGTGATCGGTATGCTGCCGGGATTAGGGCCGATCACAGCGATCGCCTTGATGATCCCTGTGACTTACAGCATTGGCCCCAGCTCAGGGATGATCCTAATGGCGGGCGTGTACTACGGCGCTATTTTTGGTGGGTCGACTTCATCAATTCTGATCAACGCCCCGGGCGTGGCAGGAACGGTTGCGACGTCATTCGATGGTTATCCGATGGCGCAAAAAGGTATGGCGGGCAAAGCATTAGCGATTGCGGCCTATGCTTCGTTTACCGGCGGCACTATCGGCGCCATTATGCTGATGGTCGCGGCGCCATTATTAGCGCAAGTATCACTGAGCTTTCAATCGGGCGATTATGTGGTCTTGATGTTCCTCGGTTTGACGGCCATTGCAGCGTTTTCGAATCGTGGCGATTTCCTCAAGGCCATGATGATGACTCACTTAGGTTTGTTGCTCTCGTCAGTGGGGATCGATCCTTTCTCGGGGATGGAACGCTTCACCTTCGGTCAGCCAGATTTACTCGATGGCATCAGTTTTCTGTTAATCGCCATGGCAACTTTTGCCCTGTCGGAAGCGTTAATGAATGTGATTAAGCCGCCGAAGTCGACCGAGAACATCAACTTTTCAGCGCAGCCGATTGGTAGCACTCGCTTAACCAAAGAGGAAGTGAAAGAGATAGCGCCTGTGATTGGTCGCTCGTCGATTTTCGGTTTTTTGATTGGGGTATTACCGGGCGCAGGCGCAACGATTGCCAGCTTTATGGCCTACGGCACTGAGCGTAATTTATCCCGCGGCGCGAAACGCGATGAGTTTGGTAAGGGCTCGATTCGCGGTGTTGCGGCGCCTGAGTCGGCTAATAATGCGGCCTGTACTGGCTCATTTGTCCCGTTATTGACCTTAGGTATTCCGGGGTCGGGTACCACGGCCATCATGCTCGGTGCATTGATCGCTTATGGTATTCAACCTGGCCCTATGTTGATGCAAGAGCGTCCAGACGTGTTTTGGTCTGTGATTATCTCTATGTATTTTGGCAATATTATTCTGCTGGTACTGAATTTACCGCTGATCCCTTATTTTGCCAAAGTGCTGGCTTTGCCTAAGTCGATTTTGACTGTGATGATTTTGTTCTTCAGTTTGATTGGGGTGTATTTGGTCTCGTTTAACACCTTCGATCTGTTCCTGATGATAGGTTTTGCGATTGTCGCTGTGGTGCTACGTTTGCTGGCATTCCCAATGGCGCCGCTGCTACTGGGCTTCATCCTCGGTGATATGATTGAGCGTAACTTCCGCCGTGCTATGATCGCTTCCGATGGTTCTTTGAGCTTCCTGTGGGAACGCCCGCTAACACTGACTATCTTGATTGTGGCAATCGCTATGCTGGCTGTGCCATTGATCGGTTTTATTCGTAGTCATCGTAGTGATAAATTGGCGAAAGCCTCTTAATGTAAAGGTACGCTAATGAGACGCCCTAAGCGCTTAGAAACGTGGTTAATCAGTGGGGTGACTTGCCTGAGTTTGTTGCTGTGCGCCTTATTTGGCGGCATCAGCTATCAAATTTTGAGTCGCAGTATTACTGAGCAATCGGGCGCTAAGGCATTAGGGCTGGCCCATGCGGTCGCGACACGGACCGATGTGATTACGGCTTTGCAGACTGGGCATTCGAGTCCCCAATTACTGGCCGCGATAGAAGGAATACGTCTAGCGTCTAAGGCCGATTTTATCGTGGTGGGCGATACCCATAAATACCGTATCGTGCACCCAGATTCAGATAAAATTGGCAAGAAGATGGAGGGCGGTGATAGCCAAGCGGCATTAGAAGGGGAGTCTTATATCTCCGAGGCGCAGGGCAGTTTAGGTCGTTCTATTCGCGGTAAAGTGCCAGTGCTTGACGAGCAAGGCGAAATTATCGGCTTGGTTTCTGTGGGCTTTTTGAGCCAGTCCGTGGGCGCGTTAATCGATAAGCGTATTCCTGAAATCATCATGACAGTCCTAGGGGTGTTATTGATGGGCGTGCTGGTGGCTTTTTGGATGGGGCGGCAAGTACGGGAAATGTTGTTCGGCTTGCAACCTGCTGAAATTGGGCGTTTATTCGTCGAGCAGGACGCGATTCTTAACACAGTGCGAATGGGCGTGGTGGCATTGGATGCCGATGGCCGTATCCGCAAGTTGAATCAAAGGGCGCGGGAGATTTTAGCTTTATCTCCGACCTGCCAACCTAATACTTTGATGCTGAGTGATTTATTGCCGCAGCACGCCGATTTTCTACTGACGAATCAAAATAAAACCATCAGGGGATTCGAGTTATTTGCCAATGAGCAATGGCTGGTGATGTCGCGGGTGCCGTTTCAGGTGCGGGATCAAAATGATGGCTTGCTGCTGACGATGCGCCCCGCCGATGAAATTGAGCGCTTGAGCCAGCAACTCGCCAAAGTGCAAGAGTTTGCCGAAATGCTCAGAGTTCAAACCCATGATTACTCGAATAAACTCCATACTCTAGGCGCCTTGTTGCAACTTAAAGCCTACGACAAAGCGGTCGAATTTATCGGCCAAGAAAGCCAAGGTTGGCAGGCTCAAATCCATTTATTACTGTCGCAAATCCATGAGCCGACGATCGCCGGATTACTCTTGGGTAAGTATCACAAGGCGAAAGAGCTCAATATTGAGTTTCAAATCAGCCCAGATAGTCAACTCAGTGATGTGCAAGACGCCATTATGCTAGAGCGGATGGTGTCGATTATGGGCAACCTTATCGATAATGCCATTGAGGCCGTGCACAGGGCGAACAATCATAAGCCCCGCCGCGTGGTCGTGACCTTAGATGAAACCGCCTCTAACCTGATTTTTGATGTGGAAGACAGTGGCGATGGGATTTCTAAAACCGAGTACAGTACGATATTCGATCCAGATTACAGCTCTAAGCAGGGGGCGCAGCACGGAGTGGGCATGTATATCGTCAATACTTACCTGTGTGCCTGCCATGGCAGTTTAGAGTTTGCCGACTCAGATTTAGGTGGCGCGCGTTTTTCTGTGTATATTCCTACTAAACCTTTACCTGAAGTAGGTACCGTTTAATGCATACCGTCATGATTGTTGCAGACCAAGTTGCGCGTGTTGCTGAGTTAACCGCACCGTATTTGTTTCCTGAACTTCTGCCTGAAATAGGTATTGTTTAATGCATACAGTGATCATCGTCGAGGATGAAGTCGAAGTCGCCCATTTGGTTGCGCAATATTTGTTCTCAACCAATCGTTATAAAGTGATTGGCATGGCCAGCGATATCAGTACAGCGCGGTCTTTATTGGGCGCCATCACGCCAGATCTTTTACTGTTAGACGTGTATTTACCCGACGGCAATGGTTTGAATTTGCTCGCAGAATTACGCAGCCAAGGGATCCGCAGTGAAGTGGTATTGCTCACTGCGGCCAAGGAAGTGCAGATTTTAGAAAAAGCCATGCAGCTCGGCGTGTTCGATTTTTTGGTGAAACCTGTACTGTTGAGCCGGTTAGATCAAGCCCTGAGTCGATTTGAGAGTCGCCAGCTCAAACTTTCTGCCACAGAAGAGCTGACTCAATCCGTGGTCGATGCCTTTATGGAAGTGCCGACAGGGACGACCAAGGCTGCCGCTCGTTTGCCAAAGGGGGTCGATCAATTGACCCTACAGAAAATCCGTGAAGTGTTTGATGCTAAGCCGCAAGATAAACTCACGGCGCAAATGGTGGGTGAAAAGCTAGGCGTTAGCCGTTCTACTGCGCGGCGTTATTTAGAATTTTTGTTGGAATGCAATGAGCTGGCGGCGGATCAGAGTTATGGTTCCATCGGCCGCCCCGAACGTTGCTACCACAGAGTGCGCTAGTCTTCTGTTCAGCTTTTGCTTTTCTACTTTAAGAAGTTAGTCCACCTTGATCCTTTCAAGCTGCCACTCTGGCAGCTTAGAGGTTAAGTCTGGGATTATTTTATCGATATCGCCCCGCAAGATAATCAATGGCTCACCGCTAAACGCCCCGTTGGCTAACTGTTGCAGCCTTGCGGGCGTTAGCGCCTGCAACTCGGCATTTAGCTTTTGCACATCAACTTGAGTTAATCCTGTCGCAACTTGTTGGAGATATTGGTTTTCACGCTGAATGCTGTTGTCTTGGCTGAGTAAATCCTCAGCTATCAAATAGGTTTTAAGTGCATTGATTTCGCCTTGGCTGGCACTTTGGGTTTTAACGAGCACGAGGTGATCAAGTATGCCCACCACAAACGCGCCCGTATGTTCTATGGCTGTACTGCCGTAAAACTTGATGCTACTGGACAGCGGCGCATTGGCGCACTGGCCGTAAATGCCATAGGTGAGACCGCGTTTTTCCCGCAAATCATAATAGAGTCTGCCCGAAAAACTTCGTCCCATCAGCGCGGATAAACTGTGACAGCTTAAGGTGACTTCCTGTGAACTGAGTTGACTCTTTTCTGACATATCGCCTAACTCACTATCAACGGTATGACCTATGGCATGATTTATGGAATGATCTATGCGATAGTCTATGCGATAGCCTAGGCGGACTTGGGTCTGCACACTGCCCGGCGCATCGATAAGATAAATCTTTTGGGTTTGCTTAGGTGTGGTTGTTTCTAGCTTATCGGCTTGCTGTGACGACTTAGACAAGGATTTAGGTAGCGATTTCGTCAACATAGGCCACTGTTTGATGCTGGCTTGAAGATCAAATTCGGCGTTTTTAGCCTGCATATTGGGTAGAAACAGATGCCATTGTGCTTGCGATGCCGCCTGCTGCTGGATCTGTTGCAGCTGCTTTAGGTTAAGTGAATCGAACAGCTCATCATTATTGAGTACTTTATTGTAGGGATGTTCAGGTCCGAGTAGCTTTTCGCGCCACAGTTTATCTATCTCGGCGCCACTAAAGGCATTCAAGTGTTTATTGAGCTTGAGTTGGCGGCGAATATTATCAATATCGACGGGAGCGGTTGTCGCATTAATAAAGGTATTTGGCTGCCAAAATTGCACTAGCAAACCGTAGATATGATTAACATCGTCAGGGCAGGTGAGGCTTAGATTTATGCTATGTAAGCTAACGCGAATACTGAAGGTCTCAAGGCAGGGATCTGCGAGGCTAATCGCCAGTGCGCGGGCTTTCTCTTGCAAGGCAATCTGTAAAATATCGGGATTATTGAAGGGGGCCTGCGGACTTATCGCCGCTAAACTGACCCTGTTGCTTAGACTGTTACTGCTTAGACTGTTACTGCTTAGAGCATGAGTGCTTAGGTTATTACTGTTTAGATCATGAGTGCTTTGCACTGAAGCAAGTCTATGTAACTGATAGGGTAAATCCAACTCGGTATGAACTTCATCGCTAAACATTGGATCCGTTGCGGGGATGATGACACCGCTTTCGGGTAAATGATTGTCTAGTGGATAGGGTATTTCAAAGCTGGCTAAGCTTGGCGGTTCAGTCGGCGTAAAGACGATTTGTGTTTGCTGGCAGGCGCTCAGTAATAACGCCACAACGCAGCACATTAAGCTTTGTAGTTGTTTAGGTCGTCCGTGAGTCGCAGTTAGATTCATCATAATACCGCATCCTCTAAACTGTCGCTCATATCACTAGGCAGCCATTCCAGCAGTGTTTTTCCCCAGCGAATATACCAAGGTGGTAGTAGGTCGACCCGCACATAGTCTTGAGTAAAATACTGTTTTGCGACTCTTTGGATATCGCCTGCCGTGACAGCATTGATCCGCTGCCACTGCGCGCTAAAGGGATGGTCTTTATCTTGAACTGAGGTCGCCGAAAGCTGCGTGGCTAATGTTTGAGTATCACTGAGTTGTTGTAATCGATTGTTTAACCACACTTGTTTAAGTGCGCACAGGCTGGTTTCATCCAGAGTCTCTTGCTGTGTTTGTGCGGCAAGTCCCAGCACTTTTTCCACTAAAGCATCGAGTGAAGTGCGAGCGCGTGGAACCAAGACAATATTGGCAATTCCATGATTTTCTAATTCGAAGGGCAGGGAATAACTGAGCATTTGCGCGGGATTATGCTGGCTAAGTTTAGCGATTGCACTGGCGGTATTTTGAAATAAATAGCCTTCGAGCAGTTGAATCGCTGCCGCATCGGGATGATTTTTACCTACGGTATGCCAAGCGAGCAGTAATCCAGGCCAAGGTCCGCGCTCATCGACTAACTCAGCATGCACTTGTTTAGGCTGGATGTTCAGCTCAGTGAATCTAGGCTCAGTCGTCGCTGGTTTGGGCCAAGTCGCAAAATCTTGCTCAATCCATTGCAGGGTTTGTGGGCTCAACTTGCCGACAAGGGAAAGCTGCATCGCATCGGGGCGATAATAAGCACGGTGAAAGGCGGTTAGGCTTTCAGGTGTGGCTTGCAAAATATCTTCGCGACTACCAATAATACCGTGGCCGTAGGGCGTGCCTTGCACTTGGTCGAGTAAGAACGCCATCGCGCTGCGGACATAGGGCTGATTATCTATGGTTTGCGCCATTTCCTGCAGTACGGTTTCCTGCTGATTTTTAACGGTTGTGGCATTAAGGCTTGGACGGATAAAGCGGTCGGCTTCGAGATACAGCCCCAGTTCTAATGCTGGGCTTGGCAGCGTCACATAGTAATTGGTGTAGTCAAAATGTGTGCTGGCATTAAAACGTGCACCTAAGGCACTGAGCTGCTGGGCATAGGTATCATCGGGGGCATTTTCGCTGCCCTTAAATAACATGTGCTCAAACAGATGGGCATAACCGCTCTGACCTTGGGCTTCGTTGCGGGCACCTAAATTAAATTGGCTGGCGATTGTGACTGTCTGTTTATCAGCCATGGGCAGTAACCGCACCGTCAAGCCATTTTCGAGGGTGTAGGTTTTTAGGTTCGCTTCGAGCGCGTATAAGGCTTGTGCATTATACTCGGCGTGACATTGTGCCAGCAGCGAATTGCAAAAAGCACTGGTCGCAAGGGCGATACAAAAGGTGATTTGAGTTCTCATAAGTGCATCCTGCCGAGCATATTTTTTGAATTCGCTAAATAACTCATCGAAGCTGAATGCCGTTACCAAGTGGCGATTAACCCATCAACAGGTATCGATACCGATTGCGATGTGGTTAGCGACTGCTCGGATTTCATCGAAATCAGTTGAATAGCATTCAGTTTTTAAAAAGAACTGCTATGATGGCACAGTTCTTTTTCTGGCATAAGTACAAGATATGGTAAGCAGATCCCCGTTCGAATCCTTTCAGTGGAAAAGCGATATTTTTAACTGTGAAAGCACTGATATTGATAATTTTTATCTGCTGCTTGAGCAGGAAATGACCCGTTTGGGCATGGTTGAGAAGAATTTGGGTGAAGTCGGTAAATACAAGGTTAGCTTGTATCAGTCTCCCGCCGCTAAGTCAGGCTTACCTTCTTTATTGATCAGCGCAGGATTTCATGGCGAAGAATCTGCAGGCCCTTGGGGTTTGCTGCATTTTTTGAGTGAAGCGTCAGCAGACCTATTTGAACGGGTGAACTTGAGTTTATTGCCCCTCGTTAATCCAACCGGATTCAGCCGCGGCCATAGATTTAACAAATACGGGGAAAATCCAAATCGCGGTTTTGTATTTGAGAATGGTAAACCTAAAGCCAACGAACATACGTCGGTGGAAGGTAAGTTGTTGTTAGATCATGCGCAGTTACTGATTGCCGCTTGCCGTGACGGTATTTTAACTTGCCACGAAGATGTCTTGAGCCGTGAAGCCTATGTGTATTCTTTTGAGCCAAGCCAAGTGCCAGGACGCTTTAGCCTCGATTTGCGCGATACCTTAGGCGGTTATTTCCCGATTGCTGTGGATGGCGAGATTGATGCGTGTCCTGTGAAGGATGGCTTGATCTTCAATCACTTCGATACGTCGTTTGAAGCGTGTTTAGTGCGAAGTGGTGCCCGTGTCGGTGCTTGTACCGAAACACCAGCGCTGCAAAACTTCGACCAACGCGTATTGGCAAACAGTGCTGCTATGACTCACTTTTTAGCCCTATGTGCACCTTTATGTGATTGATCTTGTTTTTCTATTAGGTGTTTAATCATCTTATAAATGACAAAAAAATACCCGCTGATAGCGGGTATTTTTTTAGGTGATATTTGCCAGTGAATTATTGATTAATTCGCATCGGTACACCAGTACGTTCATCGAGCAGCTTTTTGATCACAGAAGAATTAGTGTCAGCTTTAGCGATAAACTTGGCGATATCTCTTGGTAATGAAATCGCGACTGGCTCATTGGATTCAAACTCAGCCACAGTGCGAGACAGAGGTTGATGCACGGCTAAGTAGCGCTTACCGTCTGGCTCTTCGGTTGCTTTAATCGGCTGGTTCACGAATTGTACGCGGGTGCCCACTGGGACATTCTTGAACAAGTGCTCGATATCTTCATGGCGTAAACGCACACAACCTTGGCTGACACGTAAACCGATACCGAAACTCGCGTTAGTACCGTGAATCGCATACAAGTTGCCTATATACAGTGCATACAGTCCCATAGGGTTGTCTGGACCCGCTGGCCATACTGCTGGCAGGATTTCACCCTTAGCAGCATATTCTTTACGAATGCGTGGCGTCGGTGTCCAAGTTGGATTGGCACGCTTACGTTGTACAGAGGTCACCCAGTTTTCTGGCGTGTCTTTACCAATTTGGCCAATACCAATAGGCAGGACTTCAACTGTCTTTTTGCCTTTTGGATAGTAGTACAAACGCATTTCGGCCACGTTGATCACTATGCCTTCACGGGGAGCGTTAGGCAGGATCAGTTGTAATGGAATTAACAGTTGGCTACCTGGCTTTGGCAGAAATGGATCTACACCTGGGTTAGCTTCGAGTAAGTTACTGAGACCGAGCTGGTATTTGGCAGCAATATCTTCGAGAGTGTGTTTACCCTCTGGAACCGTATAATACTGGTTCTCGCCAATTAGCCTGCTTTGGGCGGCTGGTAAAGGATATTCCGTTGCTAAAGCGGACAGACTAGGGAAAACCAAAGTCAATAATAAAGCTGTGGTGCGAAGCATACTCATAAGCGGATACTACGATTCCTGTTAATAAAAAAGCGTGTTTAACGCAGCTTTCTCTCTTAAAACGAGAGCGGCAATTTGACGAGCAAAATGCACTGGCGCGCGAAGCTCGCATCCTTCCTTATTTTGGACATTATTTCAACTGAAATATGATCCGTACAGCGTATTTATCGCTTAATTTTTGTTTTAACGGTTTTCCTCGGCGACTAAGATTGTCAGTATTTCGGCTTATCGTTAAACCCTGTGCCTGCTTTATTGCTCTATGTGCTGCAAATCCCTGATCTAAGCTGCTGTGTTGCAACGCTTCTATGGTGATTACTCAGTCTAAAATATTGGCGTGATGCATAGTGTCTTCTTTGATGGCGAATTAAGGGTGGCTGAATTGATTGGTTTTGCGAAAACAGCGTTTGCGAGACTTTTTTTAAAGTACTTTTCTAACGGGGGTGATGCTCAACCTGACAAAGTCCGCCTAGCTGAGCCGATTGTCGGATAAATGGAGTGAAAACAATTGGCTTGAGGGTGATGTTCGAATATTCGCCGTTTCACTCGACATTGTTTTGTCTGGTGCTGAATTCACTATGATAACCCTAGTTTATACAGGTTTATGAGCTTAATTTTGCTTGAATGATTTAAGTTTACGTTTAGTTTGTTATTTTTAACTGTCTGATATTTATTTATTTTAATCTTTATAAGTCGTGTGAAAATGTTCTGCGGTTCTTTAGGTTTTACGTTAGCCTTTATCTCAAGGTTAATTCAAAGTTACATTTATGGCATTTTCTATGTAGATGATTGAAATTTAATATTTAACGCTCCAATAATTCGCTATTTTTGTGCTAATATAAAATCATAAAATTGTAAGTTGAGTCATTTTTAACCTCGGTGATTTGTCTATCGTTTAACTAAACAACCTGTATAAGGAGGCGTTTGTGGATGCAAATTCCATCAATAGTTTTTTTCTGATTGGCGCCTTGCTAACTGCAGTGAGTGTTTTACTCAGTCCCATGTCTTCCCGTTTGGGTATCCCGATTCTTTTGATCTTCCTCGCCGTGGGTATTTTGGCCGGTGAAGATGGCCCTGGCGGAATATTGTTTGATGATTATTCCACCGCTTATTTAGTCAGTAACTTAGCGCTTGCTATCATCTTACTCGATGGTGGTATGCGTACCCGTGTCGCCAGTTTTAGGGTGGCACTGTGGCCTGCATTATCGCTAGCGACCTTTGGCGTCGCTATCACAACCAGTATCACTGGCATGATGGCCGCATGGCTGTTTGACTTGCATTGGTTGCAAGGTTTGCTGGTGGGCGCGATTGTGGGCTCGACCGATGCCGCTGCGGTATTCTCCTTATTGAAAGGGCGCAGTCTCAATGAGCGGGTTGGGGCAACCTTAGAAATCGAGTCCGGTAGTAACGACCCTATGGCGGTGTTTTTAACCGTGACGCTGATTGCGATTCTCGCCAATGTGGACACTGAGATGTCCTTCAGCTTTATGTTTATCAGCTTTATTAAGCAATTTGGTCTGGGTATTTGCTTAGGTTTAGGTGGCGGCTGGATGTTGTGGAAGCTGGTTAATTTGAGCAAATTAGCCGACGGCCTGTACTCTATTTTAGTCTTAAGCGGTGGTCTGATTATTTATGCTGCGTCTAACAAACTCGGCGGCAGTGGCATTTTATCGATTTACTTAGTCGGGCTTTTCCTCGGCAATAAGCCGACCCGTGGCCGTCATGCAATTTTAAACGTACTGGATGGCATGACTTGGGTCAGCCAAATCGGCATGTTCTTGGTATTAGGCTTATTGCTTACCCCTTCTGATTTAGTCGATATCCTGATCCCAGGTTTTGCGCTGGCATTTGGGATGATTCTATTCGCCCGTCCTGTCGCTGTGTGGATCAGTCTATTGCCCTTTAAGAGCTTCAGCAGTCGCGACCGCTGGTTTATTTCGTGGGTAGGATTACGCGGTGCTGTACCTATCATCTTAGCGGTATTCCCTATGATGGCCGGCTTGCCGGGTGCTCAGTTGTACTTCAACTTAGCCTTTTTCGTCGTATTAGTATCGTTACTGGTTCAAGGTGCGTCTTTGACCACTGCGGCGCGTTTAGCTAAGGTGGAACTGCCCCCAAAGCCGTTGCCCGTTTCGCGTTCGGGAGTTGAAATTTACCCGAGCAGCGAATGGGAAGTGTTTGTCTATCGTTTGAGTGAAAGTAAGTGGTGCATTGGTGAACCGCTAAAACGCTTAGCGATGCCTGATGGAACACGGATTGCGGCGGTATTTAGGAATGACACTTTACTGCATCCGTCGGGCAGTACTCGCCTCGAAGCGGGAGATATACTCTGTGTGCTGGGTCAGGAGAAAAGTTTAGAAGCCTTGAGTAACCTCTTTAGCCAAGCGCCTGAAAATAAAGAAGTGCAACGTTTCTTCGGTGATTTCTTTATTGAAACAGACGTTAAGCTTGCGGATCTCGCACCAATTTATGGCTTGAGTTTAGATAATCTCGCCGATGATATGACGGTCGCCGATCTGGTGGTGTCACAGCTTGGCGCCAATCCTGTGCTGGGCGATCAGTTCCAATGGCAATCGCTGCATTGGGTGGTGGCGGGGCTGTATGAAGGCAAAGTCACTAACGTCGGTATTCGTTTACCGACCGAGCATTCGCTGTAATCCCATGCGCTAGATGCTTCTTGCCATATAGAGTTGAAGTTGAAAGTTGCCATCGATAATTGCCATTGAAAGTTATCATCGACAATTGTAATCGAAAGTCGCCATAAAAAATGCCAGCTTATTTGCTGGCATTTTTGTATTCAAAAACTGAATGAGTTACTGATATAAAGATTTGTCCGTTGGATCTGGACGGGTTTTAAAGCGGCGATGCAGCCACATATATTGGGCGCGGTTTTTATCTATGATGGATTCGATAATCTTGTTACCGCGAATGGCATCGGCTAATTCATCTTCGCCGGGGAAATTATCCAGCGGTGGCATCACTTCAATCCGATAGCCCTCATCCCCTTCGGTACGTTCCACAAAAAAGGGTAAGACTTTGGCTTTGCCGAGTTTGGCTAACGTGGTGGCCCCCGTAATCGTTGCCGCATCTGGCATGGCATAAAACGGGATAAATACCGCGCTTGATCGGCCAAAGTCTTGATCGGCCGTGTACCAAATCACATCGGGATTACGTAGGCAGCGCACCATTTGGCGCAAGTCGCGTTTAGAAACAAGCCCTTTATTCGAGCGTAAACGGCCTTTCACTTGGAGGTATTCCATCACAGGATTGTTGTGTGGGCGATAAACCCCCACGCCGGGTTGGAATTGGCCGAAAATACGTGCGCCCATTTCCAGCGGTAAACAATGCACGGCAAACAGGATGACTCCGTGGCCAGCATCGAGGGTGTCTTGCACGTGTTCTTTGCCTGTGATGCTCATGTGTTGCTGCACTTTTTCATCGGACCACCACCATGCATTGATGGTATCGAAAATGGCTTTACCCGTTTCTTCAAAGTTACGCGTGAGTAGGGTTTCTCGCTGTGCTTCTGACATTTCAGGGAAACATAGGGCCAAGTTACGGCGCGCCGTATGAGTGCGACTGCCAGCAAATTTCATCACTAAGCGACCTAAACCTTTACCCAGTTTCATCTGCCAAGAGAGCGGTAGAAGCTGAGTTAAGCGCATTAAAAATACGCCAAACCACATGGGCCAATGCTTAGGATGATATAAAGAAGATGAAAACTCGGCTTTCTCGACCACAAAAATACTCACTACTTTTGAAAATTACTGCTTATTCTAACTCAATTTTTACTGAAAATTAGGTACAATCACGGTTTAATTTCTGCATAAAGATAAGAGCACTATGAAGGTTTCTCTGCCAGCATTTGAAAAAGCCAGAGTGTTAGTCGTCGGCGATGTGATGTTAGACCGCTATTGGGTTGGTCCAACGGGACGTATCTCCCCCGAAGCCCCCGTACCTGTGGTGAAGATTAATCAAGTCGAAGACAGACCCGGCGGCGCGGCCAACGTGGCGCTCAATATCGCGACCTTAGGTGGTCAAGTCCAACTTGCTGGGCTCGTCGGCCAAGACGATACCGCCCATGCCTTAACGCTTGGCGTGCAAACCTTAGGGGTTGAACCCCAATGGTTAACCATTGCAGACAAGCCAACCATCACTAAGTTGCGGGTGTTATCACGCAACCAGCAATTGATCCGACTCGATTTCGAAGAAGCCTTCGACAAGGCCGATAGTGTGCGTTTGCTCAAGCAATCAGAGGCCTTACTCGATTCCGTCGATGTGGTGGTGTTGTCAGATTATGCGAAGGGCGCTATCGATCAGCCGCGTGATTTCATTGCGCTTGCCCGCGCAAAAGGTGTGATGGTGTTAGTCGATCCTAAGGGCAGTGACTTTGGCCGTTATCAGGGCGCGTCATTGATCACCCCGAATATGAGCGAGTTTGAAGCCGTTGTTGGCACTGTGACCTCAGAAGCGGATCTGCTGGAAAAAGCCCGTGGTTTACTCAAGCAACATAATTTCGATGCCATCTTAGTTACCCGCTCTGAAAAGGGCATGACCTTAGTGACTGCCAATGCGCCCGAGCTGCACATTCCTACCGTTGCCCGTGAAGTCTATGACGTGACGGGTGCTGGCGATACTGTGATTTCTGCCTTAGCAACCTCATTAGCCGCAGGCGCCGATTTACCGCAGGCTTGCGCAATTGCGAACACCGCCGCTGGCGTGGTGGTCGGTAAACTTGGCACTTCTACCGTGAGCCGCATTGAACTTATCGAAGCTCTAGCTTTGCATCATGGAGAATCGGGTTTTGGTGTGGTGAGTGAGGATCAGCTCGCCTATGCCCTAGAGCAGGCCAAACTGCGCGGTGAGCGTGTGGTGATGACCAATGGTTGCTTTGATATTTTGCATGCGGGCCACGTGAGTTACCTCAAACAAGCCAAAGCCTTAGGCGATCGTTTGATTGTTGCAGTAAACGATGATGCCTCGGTTAAACGCCTTAAAGGTGATGGTCGTCCGGTCAATCAGGTTGATCGCCGTATGGCCGTGTTAGCGGGCTTAGCTTCTGTCGATTGGGTGGTGCCTTTTAGTGAAGATACGCCGCAGCGCATTATCACTCGACTGCTGCCAAATCTACTGGTTAAAGGCGGCGACTATAAGCTTGAAGATATCGCGGGCGGCGCTGAAGTGATTGCCGCCGGAGGTCAAGTGCAAGTTCTGGGCTTTGAGGATGGTATTTCAACCACGGCGATTATTCAAAATATCATGGCGAATCAGTGAGCTTAGTTGCTCTGGTATTCGCATCTAGCTTGTCTTGGACGCCCATTGCCGATAAGCAGGCTTTGATTTGCCCTTTACCAGAGCTTGGCTCTTGCTTGGCATTATTGCCTAAGCAAGTGTTGGCGCAGCTGCCCGCCACGTTAGATCAATTTAAGCGCGATTTAGGCCGCAGAAGTGCCATGGTCATGCCCGTCGATGACAATAAGATTGCGGGCCTAGTCTTAGTCAATGAGTTGCAGACGCCGCAAGTGCAGTTAGCCAGTGTCGATCTCGTGACTTATCAATTACCTTTGCTCGAACAGCCGCAATTAACCCTATGGCATGAGCTTGGTCATTTGGAGAACCTTGCCCTGCAAGGCACAGTGTTACCGATTCAATTAAGCGCATATCAGCATGAATGGCTAGCCGATATCTATCTGGTTTGGCGTGTTGCGCGGGAGCGAGGGGATTTTGCCTTGGCGTGGCAGCAATACCATAGACGCAACCTTGATGCGTTAACAAGCCCGCAATACTTGTCGCATTGGAGCTCTCCCATGATGATACAAGTGTTGCGTCACTACGAGGTGGCTCAAGTGGCGAGATTCGCCGATTATCGGGATTTTCTGGCGGATTTTTATCCTAACGCCGAGCAATTAGAGCCGAGGTTATTAGGCGAGTATTCGAGCTTAATGCAACGGACTTTTGGCGCGAGTGTGTTGCAACCCCTTCCTGAATATCTATTTTGGCGAAAAGCCGATCTTGGGCACTATCTACAACCTACCTTCGTTTTACTCATGGGTGAGGAAAAAGCGCATAACTGGTTGGTACAAAATTCAATGTTATGATGGTGTTAACGGAATCGGCGTCTAGGCCTGTTTTAAACTGAACCCTAGCTGAACAAAAGCGAAATACGCTGGTTGCAGCCGAGTGAACAGCAGTAATCCCTGAGCGGCTTTGGTAAGCTTTCCCCCTAAAAAAAAGAGGGGAGACTTTACTATGGCTAAGCGCTCGCGAGTACAAACTGAGCAAACCATAAATCAGATTATGGATGAAGCGTTAAGACAAATTTTGACTATCGGCTTTGAGACTATGTCTTATACTACGTTATCTGAAGCAACGGGTATTAGCCGCACAGGTATTAGTCACCATTTTCCACGCAAGAGCGATTTTCTCGTTCGTTTAGATAGCCGTATCGGCAATCTATTTGTTGCGGCTCTGGATTTTTCTAGCCAAGAGGCATTAGAAACATCGTGGATGCAGGCAATGCAGGAAGAACATTACCGCGCAGTATTGAGACTGTTCTTTAGTCTTTGTGGTGGTGCCAACAATGAAATCACCCTCTTTAGAGCGGTGAGCACAGCACGTCAGCAAGCGATTGCTGAGTTAGGCTTAGCGGGCGATCGCACGATCAACCACTTATTAGGCCGTACTGCTGTGATGTTATTGTCCAATTTCGATGTGGCAAAAGCAGCATAATAGACTGACCAATTAATATAAAAATGGAGCCTGATGGCTCCTTTTTTATAGGTAAAAATCGTGATTTTTACTGAGGAAACTCATTCTTTAGTCGTGTAAGATATGCCCTTTATTGCGTTATACCGCCTTTTACTCTTGATTTGACAGGATAAACATATGGACATGACACCCAGCTCTAATGCCGCCGAGGCTCCCAAACGTAACATCAAGCTCGATAATACAGAGCTCATCAAAACCAGTTTTTGGGTGAGTCAGATCTTTATGATCATTGCGACGGTTGTCGGGGTGTATTTGGCCGCACAGGAAGGTTTATCACAGGCGATTAAGTTCGATAACTTAAGTAATATGCAAAACAACTATCATCTGCGCCATGCGCTCTATGATGAGTTGAGTGACAACGTTGAAGTGCTAAACGCGTATGCAGAGAAGATTCGGACTGAGGCACCCTATGACATAAAGTCAGTGCATCCCAATATGGCGACCTTTGTATGGGAAAATATGCGTTATTCAGCCAATACTTTAGAAACTCCAAGCAAAATACTGAGTGACGCACGTCGATTCTACCTCACATCGGCAAATGTGGTTGAAAAGATAGAAAGTAAATTCTACGGCCCACGTTTCGGGGCCACCCAACTTGTTGAGTTAACCGAAGAACTGACCAAATCCACTTTGCCCGCATTAAAAGCAAACTATGAGTCTTTAGCCGCAGAATTAAGAGCAAACGATATTTCGCTCGATTAATTCTAGGGAAGCCATTGCCAAAACGCTGAGTCTGATGCGCGTCACAAGCATGAAAAGTGGTGTGTAAACTGCTGGCTGTTTTGGTGATTAAGTCGAACCGTTGTATTTAAAAGTCAGCTCAAAGCTCAAAGAAAGGGAAGATTATGAGTTTCAAATGTCCTGATTGTCATAACCATAAAATGCGTGAATATGAGTTTCACGGTGAACAAGTGGATACTTGCGAGGCCTGTGGAGGATTGTGGTTTGATAACGGTGAACTCAACAAAGCGTTGTCGAAGGCTGACAATGGCGATGACAAAGTTCGTGTTGAAGAAACACTCGGTGCACATTTAGGTCAGGCTAAGCGCCAATGTGGCCATTGTGAGGTGTCGCTTGAGCGCTACCACTTGATGGATGGTTACCAAATAGAAGTCGATGTTTGCCATAGCTGCAGCGGCATATGGATAGACAGGGATGAAAGCGACAAAGTGGTGAAATCTCCACTTGTTAAAAACCTGCTCGCTGAACTGGACGCAAAAATAAGCACTAAGACTTGGATATTCCAATTCTTATCCCAGATGCCAGTTGAGTTTAACCTCAAGCCGAAAAAGCCGCCTGTGGTGACCTACTTGTTACTGGCGCTCAATATTTTGGTTTTTGTTGGCTATGGATTTGATCTGGATATGACTGATAACGTGTTTGCTCGTTTTGCACTACGGGCTGACGACGTAATGCACGGTAGCCATGTTTGGACTCTATTTAGCCATATGTTTTTACACGGTGATTTAATGCATCTTGCCGGTAATATGTACTTTTTATATGTAGTTGGCGATAACCTCGAAGATGCGCTTGGCCGCGCCCGCTTTTTTGTGTTGTATTTGGTGTGTGGTTTTGCCGCCGCTGCAACTCAAATTGCTGCTGATCCTGGCTCGAATATTTATATGGTTGGTGCAAGTGGTGCCATTGCTGGGTTATTTGGCATGTATTTAATGTGGTTTAGACATGCGAGTCTGACTTTCATGTTTATCATTTATCAGAAGAAGCTTTCGCCTATGGCATTCTTCAGCATCTGGTTAGTCTTTAATATTATTGGTTTAATTATGGCTGGTGAAGGCGTTGCTTACTGGGCACATATCGGTGGTTTTGTCGCGGGTCTGTTGATGGGTATTTTCCTAAAAGACAAAGTGATGCAAGCTAATCCACTGATTGCTATGCTCAACGAACCTGAGGTTAAGATAGCGCGCTAAACGTTAGCATTTCTTGCGCTTAGCGCTATTGAGTGGCTTTATCAATTCGGCAGTTAGCGCGAGATACGATATAAAGAAGGGAGCCAGCGGCTCCCTTTTTATCATTGAAACAGTGTGTTTCGCCTAAGCGATTTACACTCTGTTAAGGTTACATCAGGCTCAAAGCGCTTTTAAAATCGCTTCGACACTGGCCTTGGCATCCCCAAACAGCATTTGGGTATTATCTTTGAAGAACAGTGGGTTTTGCACGCCGGCATAACCTGTGTTCATCGAGCGCTTAAAGCCGATGACGTTTTGCGCTTTCCACACTTCGAGCACTGGCATGCCTGCGATTGGGCTACCTGGATCTTCCATTGCCGCAGGGTTAACCGTGTCGTTCGCACCAATTACTAGTACTACGTCAGTGTCGTTAAAGTCGTCGTTGATTTCGTCCATTTCAAGCACGATATCGTACGGGACTTTCGCTTCCGCCAGCAGTACGTTCATATGACCTGGTAAACGACCGGCAACCGGGTGGATACCGAAACGGACTTTTACGCCAAGATCTCGCAGTCTTTTGGTGATTTCAGCCACAGGATATTGCGCCTGTGCCACTGCCATGCCGTAACCTGGGGTGATAATGACAGAGGTGGCATTTTTCAGCATATCCGCCACATCTTCGGCGTTGGTTTCACGGTATTCGCCCATTTCTTCATCGGCAGTCGAGGCTACACCATCTGTGCCAAAGCCACCAGCGATTACAGAAATAAACGAGCGATTCATCGCCTTACACATGATGTAAGACAGAATTGCACCCGATGAACCCACTAATGCGCCAACGACAATCAAGAGGTCGTTCGACAACATAAAGCCCGCTGCCGCCGCTGCCCAACCTGAGTAGGAGTTCAGCATAGACACCACCACTGGCATATCTGCGCCGCCAATCGATGCGACTAAATGCCAGCCAAAGGCGAAGGCAATCAAGGTCATCAATAGCAGTGCTGGCATAGTGCCGCCAGTTTGGACGAAGTACACCAACAGGGCGAAAGACACGAGCACTGCCACTAGGTTTAACTTGTGGCGATGTGGCAGCATCAAAGGTTTAGATGAAATCACGCCGCGTAACTTACAAAAGGCCACGATAGAACCGGTAAAGGTGACCGCACCGATGAAGATCCCGAGGAAGACTTCGACCAAGTGAATGTTAAGCATGGCGCCAGTGAGATGTTCTTTGCTGGCGGCTTTAGCCGCTTCACTTAGGGCATCGTGCACTGCGGCGAGGGTCGTATTGATATCGCCACCGACAGCTACGACGACTTGCGACACTTCCTGTGGGTGTAAGTCGATAAAGCTGTTAAAGCCAACCAATACCGCGGCCATACCAACAAAACTGTGCAAGATGGCAACCAGTTCAGGCATTTCAGTCATTTCGACTTTTAATGCTAAACGGATACCAATCGCGCCGCCAATCACCATGGCGATTAAGATCCACGCAATACCGTTAGTATCAGGGTTGAAAATGGTAGCCAGTAGGGCGATTGCCATACCTAAGATACCGAATAAATTGCCGTGTTTTGCCGTCTCTTGCTTCGACAGTCCCGCGAGACTGAAGATGAAGAGAATGGCGGCAATAATGTAAGCTGCTGTTACCAGTCCTTGAGACACGTTAAACCCCCTTAATCCTTACGGAACATCTTCAGCATGCGCTGAGTGACGGTGAAGCCACCGAAGATGTTAATACTGGCGATCAGCACGGCGATAAACGCCAGTACAGTGACCAAAGTTGAACCCTGACCGATTTGCAGTAGGGCGCCGACCACGATAATGCCCGAAATCGCGTTAGTGACTGACATCAAAGGCGTATGCAGTGAGTGAGATACGTTCCACACCACATAATAACCCACGACGCAGGACAGCAAGAATACCGTGAAATGGGACAGGAACTCTGGCGGTGCAACCGATGCCACGGCTGCAAATCCGGCGATGCCTAAGGCGGCGAGCACGTATTTGAGCTTAGATGGCGCTTTCGGGGTGGTGTCTTTAGGCGCGATTTTTGCGGCAGGTTTTGCTGGCGCCGCAGAAACCGAAATCGGTGGTGGCGGGAAGGTCACTTCACCTTTTTTAATCACAGTCATGTTGCGCATGACCACATCATCGAAGTTGATGCTGGCAGTACCGTCTTTCTCTTTACACATTAACTTCATCAGGTTGACTAAGTTAGTGCCGTAAAGCTGTGACGATTGCGCGGGTAGACGACCGGGAAGGTCGGTATAACCAATCACTTTTACGCCGTTAGGAGTAACAAACAGCTCGCCCGATTGCGTGTATTCACAGTTACCGCCAGTTGCAGCGGCCAAATCGACGATCACTGAGCCGCTCTTCATGCTATCAACCATAGCTTTGGTGATGAGCTTAGGCGCAGGACGACCAGGGATCAGCGCCGTAGTGATGATGATATCGACTTCTTTGGCTTGCTCAGCAAACAGCGCCATTTCGGCAGCAATAAATTCATCCGACATGGTTTTAGCATAACCATCGGATGAGCCACCTTCTTCGTTACCAAAATCGAGTTTAAGGAACTGGCCGCCCATAGATTCGATTTGCTCGGCCACTTCTAAGCGCGTATCGAAGGCGCGCACTATGGCGCCAAGCGATCCAGCAGTACCAATGGCAGCAAGACCTGCAACACCGGCACCAATCACTAGCACTTTAGCGGGCGGCACTTTACCGGCAGCGGTAATTTGACCGGTAAAGAAACGGCCAAATTGATGCGCGGCTTCAACAACGGCACGATAACCGCCAATGTTGGCCATAGAGGAGAGTGCATCGAGTGACTGGGCACGGGAGATACGTGGCACCATGTCCATCGCCATCACGTTGATTTTGCGTTTAGATAACTTCTCAACCAGCTCAGGGTTTTGTGCGGGCCAAATAAAGCTGACGACAGTTGCTCCGTCTTTGATTTGTTCGATTTCGGCGTCGCTTGGCGCATTGACCTTAAAAATCAGATCGGCTTGCCAAACGTCAGTTGTCACTTTCGCGCCTGCAGCTTCAAAGGCTGCATCATCGAAACTTGACAGTTGACCCGCATTGGCCTCAATAACAACTTCAAAGCCGAGTTTTTTAAGCTGCTCGACGGTGGCTGGAGTCGCGGCGACCCTAGTTTCACCGGCGAGACTTTCTCTCGGTATTCCAATCTGCATGACTACTCCCTGATGGTTTATATAATCGTTCCGCCTGCTGTGCTTCCTTCATCGTACTCAACTGCAAAATCTGTCATCGCCAGCGATTACTCGGCTGGTGATTCGAGTCAGTTCGGGCATTCAATCTAGGATGGACACTTTTTGTTTTAAAAACAAACTATTCTGTGGGCAACAGAAATTTCTGTTCGACAGGCTCATGACCATTGTGGCAATACTTTAGCTTGGCACAAGTGCATATTTCTCAAGCAGGCCGTTTCTGCACTGGTCGGATCAAAAACTTTTAACCAGTGCACACTTTTGTAGCTTAAATTTTGCACTTTGTATATTCCAAAATGGAATTAAAAATCCGATTTTATTCTTTTTTGCTTTTCTTAAACCGCGATAAGCTTGTGGGCATTACACTGTCATAGGGCCGTCTCATGTTGTTAAAAGAACTTTCATCGCTGGCTTCGCCATTGTCTCAAGGACAAGTCGAGAAGCTAAAACAACTCACTTCTGAGTTAAGTGCTGTGCAACTGGCTTGGGTGAGTGGCTATCTTGCTGCCACCGCCAATGCTGGCCAACTAGCTCCCGCCGCGCAGGCGCAAACTGCTCAAACAGTGACGATTCTCTATGGCAGCCAAACGGGTAATGGCCGTGGTGTCGCCAAAGCGCTCGCTGATAAGGCACAGGCGCAAGGTTATGCGGTCAATCTGGCTTCAATGGGCGAATACAATGTTCGCCAACTGAAACAAGAAACTGTGCTCTTGCTGGTGGTCAGCACCCATGGTGAAGGTGAAGCGCCGGATGACGCGATTGAATTACATAAGTTTTTAGCATCGAAACGTGCACCTAAGTTAGACAATCTACATTACTCAGTGCTTGCGCTGGGGGATTCAAGTTATGAATTCTTCTGTCAAACCGGTAAAGACTTTAGTACTCGTCTAGCGCTACTGGGTGCTAAGTCATTGTTACCTTTGGTTGAATGTGATGTGGACTATGAAGCCGCCGCTGGTCAGTGGCACGCCGATGTGTTAGAGGCCGTTAAGCCGCTCATCGAAACCTCGTCCGCCAGTGTGGTATCTATCGGTACCGCTAAAACGATTGGCGAAAGCGAGTTTACTAAGCAAAACCCCTATAGCGCTGAAGTGCTAGCGAGCCAAAAAATTACCGGCCGCGGTTCAGACCGAGATGTGCGCCATGTTGAAATTGACCTTGGCGATTCAGGCTTAAGCTATCAAGCGGGCGATGCCCTCGGTGTTTGGTTTAGCAATAATGAAGTGTTAGTCGATGAAGTCCTCGTGGGCCTGTCGTTGGCCGCCGATGAGTTAGTAACCCTAGGCACAGAATCCTTGACCCTTAAGCAAGCTTTGCTTGAGAAGAAAGAGCTGACTCAGTTGTATCCCGGATTAGTCAAAGCGTGGGCCGAACTGAGCGGCAGCGCTGAGCTGCTAGCATTGAGCGAAGATAAAGAGCAAGTGCGTCACTTTATCCTTAAGCATCAATTTGCGGATTTAGTCGCCCAGTATCCGTTAACAAATAGCGCAGTCACGTTAAGCGCGGCAAGATTGCTTGAGTTACTGCGCCCATTAACCCCAAGACTTTACTCTATCGCCTCAAGCCAAAGTGAAGTGGAAACCGAAGTCCATTTAACCGTGGCGTTAGTGGAAGATGAGCGTCACGGCGCGGCCCGTTTTGGCGGCGCGTCACACTTCTTAGCCTCTGCGCAGGAAGGCACTCAGGTTAAGGTTTATGTTGAGTCGAATAAGCATTTCCGTTTACCTGATAATCCAGACACGCCAGTGATCATGGTTGGCCCAGGCACAGGTGTTGCGCCGTTTCGTGCCTTTATGCAGGAGCGCGTGGCCCAAGGGATCCAAGGTGATAGCTGGTTATTCTTCGGCAATCCACACTTTGAGCAGGATTTCTTGTATCAAACTGAGTGGCAACAGTATTTGAAAAATGGCGATTTAAGCCGTATCGACGTGGCGTTCTCACGCGATCAAGCCCATAAAGTTTATGTGCAGCACCGCATTAAAGAACAAGGCCAAGCCCTGTGGCAATGGTTGCAAAACGGCGCGCATCTGTACATTTGTGGTGATGCTGAACGTATGGCCAAAGATGTTCACCAAGCCTTGATTGAGGTGGCTGTCGAAGTCGGTGGTTTGAATAACGAAGCGGCTGAAGCCTACTTTGAAACACTGCGCAGCGATAAACGTTACCAAAAAGACGTGTATTAATCTCAACCGTTGCGCATATAAGAAACGCATAAAAATAGCCAAAGCTGCACACGTGATGACTTGTGCAGTTAGCGAACCGAATTTGAAGAGGCAGTTGCCATGAGTGAGCAAAAGTTAGCGTTAAACGAATACCTAAAGACCGACAGTGATTACCTGCGCGGTACGATTAAAGAAGGCTTAGATTCTGCGGTAACCGGCAGTTTCAGTGACGGCGATCAGCAGTTGATCAAATTCCACGGCTTCTATCAGCAAGATGATCGCGATTTACGTAACGAGCGTAAAGAGCAAAAACTTGAGCCTTTATATAGCTTTATGTTGCGTGCTCGTGTGCCTGGTGGTATCTGTTCACCGCAGCAATGGTTAGGCGTAGACAAAATTGCGTCTACCTTAACCAGCTCAAACAGCATTCGTTTGACGACCCGTCAAACCTTCCAATACCACGGTATTCCTAAGCGTAACTTGAAGACCATTATTCAAGACTTAGATCGTGAAGCGCTGGATTCGATTGCCGCTTGTGGTGACGTTAATCGTAACGTGATGTGTAATCCTAATCCGGTGGAATCGAAACTGCATGAGCAGGCCTATGCGGTGGCGAAACAACTGTCTGCTCATCTGCTGCCACACACGCGTGCTTATGCCGAAATTTGGTTAGACGAAGAAAAGTTACTCTCAACCGAAGATGAAACCGTTGAACCTGTATATGGCAAAACTTATCTGCCACGTAAGTTCAAAATGGCGGTTGCGGTTCCTCCCGATAACGATGTTGACGTTTACACTAATGATTTAGGCTTTATCGCCGTTGCCGAAAACGGCGAGCTGGTTGGCTTTAACTTAACCGCGGGCGGCGGCATGGGCTCGACCCATGGCGAAGTGGAAACCTTCCCACGTCTTGCAGATGACTTTGGTTTTATCAAAACTGCAGACGTGATGAAGTTTGCCGAAGCTGTCATGACAGTGCAACGCGACTGGGGTAATCGTGTTAACCGTAAACGTTCACGCCTTAAGTACACTATCGTCGACCATGGCTATGAGAAGTTTAAAGCCGAAGTCGAATTGCGTGCTGGAGTGAAGTTTGAGCCTAAGCGTGACGTAGTGATTGGCGATCGCGGCGATCGTTATGGCTGGGTCGAAGGCGTTGACGGTAAATGGCATTTAACCTTATTTATCGAAAGCGGCCGCATTAAAGATTTACCGGGTCAAACCCTGCAAACGGGACTGCGTGAAATTGCTAAGATCCACAAAGGCGATTTCCGTATGACCTCGAATCAAAACATGATCATCGCAGGTGTCGCGGCAGAAGATAAAGCCACGATTGAAGGCTTAGCCCGCAAACACGGACTACTGGGCCAAGTGTTGACGCAAACCCGCGGTCATTCGATTGCCTGTGTGGCGTTGCCAACGTGTCCATTAGCGATGGCGGAAGCTGAACGTTATTTCCCTGAGTTTATCGATCATATCGATGCGCTGCAGGCAAAACACGGCATCAGTGAGCAAGCGATTGTAGTGCGGATGACAGGTTGTCCAAACGGTTGTGCGCGTCCATTTGCCGCTGAAATTGGGCTTGTGGGTAAAGCGCCAGGCCGTTACAACTTGTACTTAGGCGCAAGCTTTGAAGGGACTCGTCTGAACAAGATGCACAGAGAAAATATCCAAGAGGCGGAAATTCTCGCCGAATTGGATGCCCTGTTTGGCCGCTACGCCGTTGAGCGTGATGCAGGCGAAACCTTTGGTAACTTCACCGTCCGCGTGGGCGTTGTGAAGGCGGTGATTGATGCCGCTAAGGATTTTCATGGTTGATCATCAACAAAAAACCAGTGATACAGTGCCGACTGTGGTCAGCACGGCCGAGTTAACGGCGCTATTGAGTGCGCCCAAGGCTGAGCAAACGATAGAGCTTGAACGCATAAATCAGTTCTTAGCCGGATTGAGCGCACAAGAGCGAGTGTTATGGGGCTTAACTTATTTGCCCGGTAATCATGCGCTGTCATCAAGCTTTGGTATTCAAGCCGCTGTGATGCTGCATATGGTGAACCAGGCACAGGCGAATATTCCGGTTATCCTCACGGATACAGGGTATTTGTTCCCTGAAACCTATCAGTTTATCGATGAGCTGACACAACGTTTGTCACTGAATGTAAAAGTATATCAAGCGCCGATGACAGCCGCATGGCAAGAGGCGCGCTTTGGTAAGTTGTGGGAGCAAGGCATAGACGGGTTAGAGCAATACAACCGTTTAAACAAAGTTGAGCCTATGCAACGCGCCTTAGCCGAGCTTGACGTTGGTACTTGGTTTGCAGGGCTGAGACGTAGCCAAGCCAGCACCCGTGAGGCGCTGCCGATACTGGCGATTCATGGCACTCGCTTTAAGTTACTGCCGATTATCGAGTGGTCGAATAAAGATGTGCACCTATATTTGACTGAGTTTGACTTGCCGTACCACCCACTTTGGGACCAAGGCTATGTTTCTGTTGGTGATACCCATTCGAGTAAACCACTTGAATTAGGCATGACAGAGGAAGAAACGCGCTTTAATGGGCTGAAACGTGAGTGTGGTCTGCATTACGATATCTAGTATCTTATTGATTTAAAATATTAAACGCCTCAATTGCCATTGGGGCATTTTTTATCTCTGTGTGATAAGTGTTATCTTTGATTGAATTTAATACTCTGGATTGACGATAAAGCGAAGCTATGTCATTTAAGCGTCATTTCACTGAGATATATTGATATTCATAGGGTTAGTGTTGGTGGCTCTTTAAAGGATAAAAATGTTGTACATTTTTACTCACAGAGTTATGCACATTGGTTAAGCCTGAACTATATTTTGAAGTTCCCGTAGATGGTTTTGAGGGATTTTACTGTGAAATTGACATGATTCATGTCTTCTCCGAGGTTAAGTGGTTGTATATCGGTATTTATGGGCTGGGTTTGCTGTGTATTGATATCATTCGACTGGATGCAGTGAAAGCGTTGAAAACCTGACTCGCAGCTGCGAGTATCAAGCAGTTTGATTGACTTGCTAGCCCTCGTTAATCAGCCATCATTACCTCGGTCAGCTGTCGTCAAAGCTGCCGAGGTCAAGTTAAGTCAAGCCCTCGCCATCTTCAATAGTGATTTGTTATTGTGGCTATTTCTCTGCCCATCTTTGATTCTCGAGTAAGATATCCTTGGTGTTTCCTCCAATGTCGTAGCATGATCGACCCGCAACTCCCTTAACGCTTTAGGCGGTTTTCTAATAAGCCTTGGGTGTTGTAAAGAATGCCTAATGGATTGGCTTGACTGGATATCATAAATGAGAGATGAGAGTGCGCGGATGAGATGGTGTAAATGACGGCTCCTTTATATGCGATGCGAGATCATGTCAGGCGTCCTAGTGCCAATAAGTCGAGTAGTCCTGCTCCTCAAAGGCGTAAGCGTGGCTTTCGTCGTTTATTGTCTTGGCTATTCAAGGGATTAGTATGGGCATTAATTTGCTCAATCTTATTGGTTATTCTACTCAGATTCGTTAATCCACCCATGTGGACTTGGCGTATTGAGCGCGCCTTATTTCCACCTGCACCTATGGGGGAAGTCATGCATCAGTGGCGCGATTTAGCGCACATTTCTCCTGAGTTACAATTGGCGGTGATCGCCGCAGAAGATCAACGTTTTTCCGAACATACGGGATTCGATTTAGCCGCGATAAGCTCGGCGCTGAAATACAATCAGAAAGGCACTAAAGTTCGCGGAGCCAGTACCTTAAGTCAGCAGGCGGCGAAAAACCTGTTTATGTGGTCTAGCCGCAGTTTCTTTCGTAAGGGATTAGAAGCTTGGTTTACCTTAATGATGGAACTGACTTGGAATAAGTCGCGCATCCTTGAAGTGTATTTAAATATCGTCGAATTTGGTCCAGGTATTTACGGCGCCGAAGCGGCATCAAAGCATTATTTTGGAAAGTCTGCGGCAAAACTAACCCAATATGAGGCTTCATTACTCGCAGCCATCTTACCCAATCCTTGGCGTTATAAAGTGTCACCTCCGTCGTCCTATGTGCAGCAGCGTTCCGCTTGGATCCGCAAACAAATGCGCCAGTTAGGTGACGTCACGCTTAAAAAAGTCCACGAAGCGGGATGAAGGTCTGACGTGTGAGTTTGGCCCAGATGCATTTATGTGTCATTGGGCACTTTGTTAATCGTCGACGACTTAAAGATCTTTTATTACTGAATTGAAATAAGATTGGAAACCTGTTGAATTAAGGTTAACGCTGATGCGTTTTAACGGTTTGATTCCCTATCCTGTTCGCTTCTGTATCGGTTTAATGTTAAATTATCGGGCAAAATTTATACCTTAGTTTTCTGATTTTGCATTATCTGCGTAAGGGATATGTAAGAGCGGATAAATATTCAAATACCTAGGGATTACTTTAGGTATTGATTTCATAAAATTGAATTGTCATTAAATGGAGTTTCTTAAATGAAAAAGATTGTGATTGCCGCGGCAATTATTGCAGCTGGTGCGGGTGGTTATTGGTATACGCAGAATGGTGCTGGCTCTAGTGCCTCTGCAAATCCTTTGCTCGACTATGTGCCTGCTGATACGCCGATATTTTCGGGTCAGCTAAAACCCTTCCCGTTGAAAGCGTATTTACAGTCTATTTCTGGAAATTATCAGCAATATCCAAGTAACGCGCTTGCCGAATTTGGTGAGCTGGATAGCCCTATGGGTAAGTTCTTCGTCAGCATTTATCAGCAGTATATGGATGGCATTAAAGATCCAGCCTTACTGTTGAAAACCTTTGGTTTTCCTGATGAAATTAAACCATATTTCTATACTCTAGGTGCTTTGCCTGTATTCAAGATTGACGTCAATCAAGCGGATGCATTTTGGGCTGCATTAGATAAAGCCGAAAAAGACAGTGGCGTGACCCACGAAATGCGTAAAGTGGGTGATGTTGATTATCGCGCTTATGCATTATCGGATGAAGCTTCAACTGAAAAAGCTGATCTGTTATTTGCCCAAAAAGATGGCATATTAACGATTACTTTCAGCACTTCTATTACCGAGCCTGAATTATTAGAAATGGCATTCGGTATTAAGAAGGCGCCGCAGTCATTAGCCGCTTCTGGCATATTGGACGATATTATTAAAACCCATGGTTTTAAAGATGACAGCATCAGCTTTATCAACCATGTGGAAATTGTAAAGGCGTTGACCTCAGCCGATAGCAATATGTTATCTAAGCAATTGACGAAGTTTTTTGCTAATGAAAGCGTCGGTGAAGATCCATTAGCTCAAATTAGAACACCAGAATGTCGCACCGAATTAACCGCGATTGCGGCTAATTGGCCGCGCACGGTTGCGGGTTTAACCGCGTTTTCTGTGACAGAAAAAGAAAGCCATATGGCGGCCTCATTTGTGGTTGAAACTAAGAATCAACCAATTCTTGCGGCAATGCAAAAGATGCGTGGCTTTATTCCTGCACATCTGGCGGATATCGACAGCACTATCTTCTCTATGGGCATAGGCTTAGATGTCAACGAAGTTGCACCTTCATTAACGGCTATTTGGGATGATCTGCAAAAGCCGCAATTGACCTGTGCGCCACTGGCCGAGTTGCAAGCTGAGTTGAGCCAACAGAGCCCAGCTATGCTAGGCATGTTCACAGGTATGGCGAACGGTGTGAAAGGCATGAGCGTTTCATTGCTCGACTTTAAAATGAGCACACAAGATCAAGAGCCTAAGTTAGAAAGCTTAGATGCGTTAGTCAGCCTCAGCGCCGAAAACCCATCTATGTTGTTCAATATGGTGAAACCTTTCGCGCCTATGTTGGCCGAAGTGCAATTAGCCGATAACGGCGATGCCACTGACTTATCACCCATATTGATGTTGCCTCCTGAGTTAGGTGTTAAGCCTATGCTCGCGATTAAAGGTCAGCATTTAGTGGTGTATAGCGGTGATAAAGGTCTGGCGTTGGCAAACAAATTAGCGGGCGAGAAACTGTCTGCGAATGGCATGTACAGCTTATCTGCTGACTACGGCAAGATGTTCACTCCAATGCTGACGTTGTTAGAAATGAGCGGCGAGCCAATCCCTGAAGAGATGAAAATGCTTAAAGATTACAACATGCGAGTTCAAATGAGCTTTGATGTGAATAAGCAAGGTTTGGTTATAGGTTCAGTTGCCAATTCTAAAGCGACTGAAAAGAAATAATTCTAGAATCCATTCTTTAGCTAACTGATATCAGTTAACGAATCAATGTTTGAAATGAGCCAGCAGATTGCTGGCTCTTTTTTTGATTCAATTCAGCTTAGCTTGAGCTAGCTTAGTGGGTTGTGATGTTTGAATTATCTGAGTTTTTGGTTTAGCGGAACGCACTAAACTCACTAATCCTTGCCATTGAATATCACTGTTTTGGGGAAGCCAAATATCGGGCTCAGTCCCAGCACCTGACAAGAGTTTTCCCTGTGCGTCATAGGTCAATGAACTACTGAATCTTATGTCTAATCCACTGTTTGGCAGTTTAAAATGGTACTGACGAGCAAAATCACCCGAGGTTTTTTCACCAATCAAATTCGCCCTAGACCAAGATTTAGTGCGATAGGCAATCCACTCACATTCTTGGCGGCATTTGGGACTCACGAGCAGTGCTAAACGATTTCGCCCTTCAGGAGTCACCGCAGGTTTAGTGCGAACGTACCAAGGGCTGAATTTATCTTCATCGACTGGGGGTAAGTTGCGGGTGAGGGATTTTAGTCGTTGCGCACTGTATTCGAGCGCAGCTAAAGGCTTAAAGTTGAGTGGTTGTAGATAGTCATTTCTCAGTTCCGGTGAGCGGCGATAGTGTGCAAATCCCATCACGTTCGGCGCTAAAGTGTTATTTAAATCAGCATCTTGATATCGCGATAATAGGGTCAATAACTTTGGGCTAAAACCACTAGCGTCACGTAAGTCGATGATCAGTAGGGGATGCGTCATACCCTTGAGCAGTTCTTGCTGTAGATCTCTATCCAATTCAAAGGCGTACAGATCGCTGATCTTCAGTTTGACCGTAGTATTGTTAACTGTTTCTAATTGATTTGGAGTGTCTTGAAATTCGGTGCGCTCAAACTGAGATAACTGATTAATGAATTCAAAAACACTCATATCTTGTGTCTGATCTTCTTGATTATTTTCCACTAATTGAGTCTGCGGTTCGCGGCTTGGCAGGGCGAGAGTCACCTGCTGGGTTTGCAGATCATCATTAATCAGCGTAATGAGCACATAGGGCTTGATGCTGAGGCCTAAATCTTCACGCAGCAGGTTCAGTTTTTTCAGCCAAGGTAACTGCATTTCTTGGCTCTGTTTTGCAGGCTCAGGTAGATAGGCTTGGCTGGCCGCCACCCATTTACTCATAGGTAAACCGTCGATATGAGTCACAAAGGGAAAGTCGTTGCTGATTGGACTATTCCTGCTATCTAAGGCTAACCACTGGTCGTTGAGTGGCCGTAAGGTTAACGGGAGATCGCCGCTTTGATCATCGAAGTCATGCACTTGAGCACCGGGATCTTTGAGGCTATTGAGTAGTTTAGTGATTTCAGCGGCAAAGCGGTCATTGGGCGTCATATCTTGATACTGCTCGACAATCAGGCTCGCCATATACTTGAGTTGCGGACTGGCTTTGTCGGGCGTTAACGCATAAAACGCCGAGTGTTGCTCGATTTGATCTAATAAGGCATAGAGATCTTGGCGTACCTCTTGCGCATTAAGCATAGGTGCAGTGTTATCTTTTGGCACAGCAAAAAACGCGAGCTTAAGTAAGCTCGCGAAAATAATGACACTGAGTAGCACGACTATGCTGCGGTAGCTAAAACTCATATTCCTCCATGATGTTAAGGCGTAGCTTCAGGGCACAAAAAGGTGTGCGACTATCGGCTTAAATGCCATTCGGATCAATGTAAATCGTCCCGCTCGGCCATAAACTCAGGTCCATCTGAGCAATTTAGCAGCAGGTTTTGTAGATTAGCAGCAAATTATGGCTGATTTTTGTACTCTGTCACTTTTATATTTACTACAGAATATCGTTGAGCGAAATCCCGATACCAATACGTTGGTTGTGATAGTTGTAATCGATTAAGCTCTCGCCATAACCATTAAAGTATTGAGTATAAAGGCGTAAGTTGCCGACGATAGGATAACTCCAGGTTACTTCTGCTGAACCTCTGTCGATATCTTCTAGGTTTGTTCTAAGGGTTAAGGTGAATCTATGTTCATCGATACCATAGACACCAATAAACTCAGCTCTGCCTATGTAGTCATCAATATTGGGATTATCGTCACCGCGAGCTTGATGCGGATCGGTTTTTTCATCCTCAGGAATCCGCCACCAGACTTTAGTTGAGAAGGCGAGTGGACCTGCATCAAAAATCATAGTGGCATAGAGTCTATTCCAGCTGCGAGAAAGCGGTCCTGATTTACCATTCGATTGATGCACAGCACCAACGCCCCAAAAGGAATTGGTTACACTGCCTATTTTCCAATCGTTATTAAACAGCATAAAGACTTCAGGCTCGTGATTGGTTTCACGGAACGGAGATGAGGTATCTTTGTTATAAACCTGCCAATAGGATTGATTGGTATAGGCAAAGAATAAATGACCATTATCACCAAAGACATTGTACCAAATAGGGAATTTAAAACTGATTTGAAACTTAGCCTCGAACTCATCCAAAGTGTAGGGATTGATGAGGGCATCTTCAGCGAACGGTGCCATGTTGGGATCTGGGCTATAGGTTGCAGGTAAAATGTAATTCACTTTATGCGGTGTAATTACAAAAGGTAGTTCTGCCGTGGCAAGTTCATCTTTGACTCTTCCTTCTACTAATGATTCTTCGGCATTTATACTCGTACAAGCTAATAGCCCAGCCATTGCAGCAATACCTGAATAAAGTCGTTTCATCGGCCCTCCTTGATGTGCTTATTTGTGTATTTGTCAGTCGTACTCAACAAAGATAGTTATGCCCAGCTTACCATTAGAAAGTGAATTTATGGTTATGTAAAAATTCTGCGTCATTTGGTGACAATTTATCTTGTTAGTGAGGTTTTCACCCTGTTGGGGCAGGTTTAGGTAGAATTTTTGGCAATAACATAGTGCCAGAATCACACACTTAGCTGAGCGGTGTTCGTTTTATATAACAGATGAATCCATATTAAGTTATTTAAATTCAATTGGTTATTAATATGTTGAGGCATTTTTGATTTTGAAACTCAATATTTTTCCAATTTAAATCGACGTCAGTGATTTCTTTTATATCTAAATGATATAAAAACTAATAATTATCTATTTATTATGGAATATAAGACGCGCTATATTTCTACAGACTAAAGTGATCTTGGGGATACTGATGGAAATTTTATCTTTACCGGGCCAAGCGGCCAAAGGCAAAGTCTGGCTGGTGGGTGCAGGTCCTGGTGACGTTGAGTTATTGACGTTAAAGGCATGGCGCATCCTTAAAACCGCAGACGCTGTGCTATACGACGCTTTAGTCAGTCAAGATATCCTAGCTCTTATTCCTAAAGACGCTGAAAAGATTGCCGTAGGTAAACGTGCGGGTAAGCATAGCGCTGCACAGGACGAGATTAATCAGTTACTCGTGACTAAAGCCTACACCCGTAAAAATGTGGTGCGTCTTAAGGGCGGCGATCCTTTTATTTTCGGTCGCGGTGGCGAAGAGTTGCAAACCTTAGTCGAAGCGGGGGTTGAGTTTGAGGTCGTCCCCGGTATTACCGCCGCCAGCGGCACATCGGCCTATGCGGGAATTCCCCTGACCCACAGAGACCATGCCCAAGGCGTCACTTTTATCACCGGTCATTGTCAGTTAGAGAGTCGCCCTATGGATTGGCAAGGTTATGCTAATCCTAACAATACCTTAGTCGTGTATATGGGGATTCTTAACGCCGGCATTATTCGCCAAGGTTTAGTCGATGCGGGCCGAAGCCCTGACACTCCCGTCGCGATAGTGTCAAAGGCGACCACTAAAGAGCAACGTCGTTTTATCGGCCGTTTAGGTGAGCTCGAACAGCTTGCCGCCGATCCTGAATTACAAATGCCAGCCTTGATGATCATAGGTGAAGTGGTTGCGCTGAGTGACACTTTGCATTGGTTCAACCCTGAAGCGGTTGAATCGAGTCATGCCAGTGATGAGCAGATTCAATCGGTTAGAGTCTCGGCCGCCGCGTCGATAAGCTAAGCCGCAAACAGTTAAAGATACTTAGCAGCTAAAGGTGCTAAGTAGTTAAATATATTAAGAAAATTAAGCTAACCCATGCTGTGGTAACGCAGCGAATTTAAGGTAAACGGAGAATAGTATGGCCGGGCGTGAATTAAGCCACTTACAACAACTGGAAGCCGAGAGCATCCAGATCATTCGTGAAGTTGCAGCCGAATTCGATAATCCTGTGATGTTGTATTCCATCGGGAAAGATTCTTCCGTTATGTTGCACTTAGCGCGTAAAGCCTTTTATCCGGGCAAGATCCCATTCCCGTTGCTGCATGTCGACACGGGTTGGAAATTCAAAGAGATGATCGCGTTTCGTGATGCGCAGGCAAAGAAATTTGGCTTCGAGTTACTGACGCACATCAACCCAGAAGGGTTGGCGCAGGGGATAAACCCTTTCGACCATGGCAGTGCGAAACACACTGACATCATGAAAACCCAAGGTTTAAAGCAAGCACTTAACCAATACGGTTTTGATGCCGCTTTCGGTGGGGCTCGCCGCGATGAAGAAAAATCTCGCGCCAAAGAGCGTGTGTATTCGTTCCGCGACCGTCACCACAGATGGGATCCTAAAAACCAACGTCCAGAATTGTGGCGAACCTATAATGGCGCTGTGAACAAGGGCGAAAGTATTCGCGTGTTCCCGTTATCTAACTGGACTGAGCTGGATATTTGGCAATATATCTATCAAGAAAACATTGAGTTAGTGCCTTTGTACTTTGCGGCTAAACGTCAAGTGGTTGAGCGCGGCGGTCAGTTAATCATGGCTGATGACGAGCGGATGAAGTTAGCCGAAGGCGAGCAGTTTAAAGAAGAATTGGTGCGTTTTAGAACCTTAGGTTGCTACCCACTCACGGCCGCCATGCATTCTGAGGCCGACAGCCTAGAGAAGATTATTGAAGAAATGCTGTTAACCCGTTCAAGCGAGCGTCAGGGCCGATTGATCGACTCAGATCAAAGTGCCTCGATGGAGCAGAAGAAGCGTCAAGGCTACTTCTAATCTCGGTAAGGTTAACCCTATTTCGCGAAGGTGGCGCAAGCAAAGCGCGACCTTCAGCCAAGCAGATCAAGAGTGAGAATAAGATGGACAAAGCGGTCAATAAAACCAATCTCATGGCGGCAGAAATTACCCTCCATGGTGTGAAAGAATATCTAGCCCTGCAGCAGCACAAAGGCTTACTGCGCTTTTTAACCTGTGGCAGTGTGGATGACGGCAAAAGTACCTTAATCGGCCGCCTGTTACACGACAGTGCCCAGATCTATGAAGATCAATTGGCGAGCCTAAAGAGCGACAGCGCTAAGATGGGCACCACAGGTGAAGCTATCGACTTAGCCTTGCTGGTGGATGGTCTGCAAGCCGAGCGCGAGCAGGGCATCACTATCGATGTGGCTTACCGTTACTTTTCAAGTGATAAGCGTAAGTTCATCATCGCCGATACGCCAGGGCATGAGCAGTACACGCGTAACATGGCAACGGGTGCATCGACCTGTGATTTGGCTGTGATTTTAGTCGATGCCCGCTACGGCGTGCAGACTCAGACTAAACGCCATGCGTTTATCGCGTCATTACTGGGGATTCGTCACTTCGTTGTTGCCGTGAACAAGATGGATTTGCTTGGGTTTGACGAGCAAGTATTCAATCGCATTCGTGCTGACTTTACCGATTTCGTTAAAGATTTCGGTAACCTCGATATCCACTTTGTGCCGTTATCGGCGCTTAATGGTGACAACGTGGTTGAGCGCAGTACTCAAAGCGACTGGTATCAAGGTGGTACTCTGCTGGAACTGCTAGAAACCACTGATACTCAACGTGAACTCAGCTCATTGCCAGTGCGTTTCCCTGTGCAATATGTGTCGCGTCCTAACTTGGATTTTCGCGGTTTTGCAGGCACTTTAGCCTCTGGCATTATCAATGTCGGTGACGAGTTAGTCGCTTTGCCATCGGGCAAACGCAGCAAGGTTGAACGTATTGTGACCTTCGATGGTGACATACAAGAAGCGGTTGCTGGCCAAGCTGTGACTATCACGCTGGAAGATGAAATTGATATTTCCCGTGGCGATTTACTGGCAAAACCCGATTCTGCGCCAGCCGTCGCTAATGTAATCAGCGCTGACATAGTGTGGATGGATGAAAAGCCATTACAACTCGGTCAGTTATACGACATCAAAGTGGCCGGTAAGAAGACGCAAGCCTCTGTGACTGGCATCGATTATGTGGTTGATGTTAATACTTTAGCGCGCAGCGCGACGGACACGCTTGGGTTAAACGCGATTGCTCGCGTGACCTTAGAGCTGACCGAAGACATAGTGTTCGATGCGTATTCATTAGTGCGTGATACCGGCGGAATGATCCTAATCGATCGCCTGAGCAATGCGACGGTTGCCGCAGTGATGGTTGTGTCGGGTCAGCATGTTAACAAGCAAACAGCATCACAATTTAGTGCCTTTGAAGTTGAGTTTAATGCCTTAGTGCGTAAACACTACCCACATTGGCAAGCGATAGATATCTCTAAGCTTGGAGCTTAATTTGTGAGTGACTTGTGGCTGTTAGCGATTATTTTGTTAGGTCTTGTGGCTGGCTTAATTAGCGGCCGTATCAATCCCGCGGTATTGTTTTTATTTGCATTTTTGCTCTGTTATTTGCTTGGCATGGTTGCGCTCGATACCGCATTAACAAGCTTTACAAATATTGGCTTAGTCACGCTTGTTCTGTTGGTATTGGCCGCGACGGCGTTAGAAAAAACGTCCCTGCTGGGAAAGTTGAGTCAAGTCATAGGCAATAGTTCTTTGCCTATGACAATGGCAAAGCTTGGGCTATCGACCGCCTTGCTGTCGTCCTTTACCAATAACACTGCGGTCGTGGCGTCGCTTATCGGGGTTGTGCGTCGCAATCAAGCACACGCACCCGCTAAGTTATTATTGCCGTTAAATTATGCGGCAATTTTAGGTGGCACACTGACCCTGATTGGTACCTCGACCAACTTGATTGTGAACTCCTTTGTGGAAAACGCCGGCTTACCCGCCTTAGGTTTCTTCGAGTTCACGCCGGTCGCTGTTGTGATCGTCGTCGCTGGCATCTTGTTATTGATCTTACTAGCGAACATTCTGCCCGACAGACGGGAAGAGTCGGGTGAAGAGGCGCTGCCTTACTTGCTCGAAGCCCATGTGGCAAAAGGCTCATCCTTAGTGGGTCGCAGTGTGGTGGATAACAAACTCAGGGCGCTGAAGAAGTTATATCTGGTTGAACTAGAACGCAGCGGCATTTGTATTTGCCCTGTGCCGCCCCAGTTAGTGCTGCAAGCGGACGATGTGCTGCGCTTCAGTGGTGCGGTGGAATCGGTTGAGTTATTACATCAATTCGATGGTTTAGATTGGTTTGGTAAGCATCAAGCCAAGGGACAAAATTTAGTTGAAGCTGTGCTCGCGCCATCATCCCGTTTAGTCGGCAGTTCGTTGAAAGAGTCACGTTTTCGTGAACAGTTCGATGCGGCCGTGATGGCGATCCGCCGCGGCAATCATCCGCTGAAGGGCGGGCTTGGCGACATTATTCTGCAACCCGGCGATGTATTGTTATTGACGCCCGGCGATGGTTTCAGCAATAGCGCAAAATTAAGTTCAGAATTTGCGGCGATCAGCGGCTTAGATTTGAATGTGCGCTTAGACAGTCGCCGTGGTCGTTGGGTATTGCTCGGCTTTGCGGTCACGATCGTTTTGAGTGTCACCGGTGTATTGCCATTGGCTAAAGGTTTAGTGCTCCTGCTGCTGAGTTATTTTGTTATTGGCGCTGTCACTTTGGCTGAGTTTAAACGCCGTTTTCCATTGGAATTAGTGGTGATAGTGGGGAGTGCGTTAGGGCTCGCTAACTTGATGATGAGCACTGGCCTTGCGGACAGTTTAGCCCAAGGATTGCTCTCGGTTATCAATGGTTATGGGGTGTTTGGCGCGTTTGTTGGTGTATATTTTATGACCTTGTTGTTGACTGAATTAGTTACCAATAATGCTGCCGCAGCGCTGGCTTTCCCCATCGCCTACGCGATTGCGCTTAATTACGGTGTCGATGCAAGACCCTTTATTATGGCCGTGGTCTTTGGTGCCAGCGCGAGCTTTATTTCACCCTACGGCTATCAAACCAATTTGATGGTGTTTAATGCGGGTAATTATCGCTTCAGTGACTTCGTCCGCCTAGGATTGCCGTTATCTGTGCTGTATTCCCTGATAGTGATATTTATGGTGCCGATCATCTTTCCATTTTAGTGATTAGCTTGAGTTTATTGCCCTTGTGTTAGCCGTTTAACAGCATGGGAATTGAGGAGTTTTTATGACAAATATCGTGTGGCATCAACATCCTGTAGATCAAGCCGCCAGAGCCGAACAGAAAGGCCAAAATCCAGTATTACTCTGGTTTACCGGACTGTCTGGCGCGGGCAAGTCGACACTGGCGGGTGCATTAGAGCGGGCGTTATTTGAGGCGGGATTCCACACTTATTTGCTTGATGGTGATAATGTGCGCCATGGCCTGTGTAAAGACTTAGGGTTTACGGTTGAAGACCGTGACGAGAACCTGCGCCGTGTCGGCGAAGTGGCCAAATTAATGGTGGATGCGGGGCTGGTGGTGTTATCGGCCTTTATTTCCCCGACCCGTGAGGAGCGCGATAGCATTCGTGCCCGTTTCCCTGCCAGTCAGTTCATTGAAGTGCACGTGTCGACGCCATTAAGTGTGTGCGAGCAGCGCGATCCTAAGGGGTTATATGTGAAAGCACGCAGTGGTGAAATCAGTAATTTCACAGGTATTTCATCACCCTATGAAGCGCCATTAGCGGCAGAATTGACCATAGATACCAGCAAAGGCGATTTAGCGACTCAAGTGCGCGCCTTAATCGATTATCTGACGGCAATCAATGTTATCAATGCCGATAGGGCTAAAGCGCTAGCTTAACATTTAGCCCTTATCTTACTTAAAAGGAGCCTTTAGGCTCCTTTATTATTTCTGGGTTTGGCTGGTTATGTTGTTGATTTATATTTTATTTTTATGGGGGTGTTATTCTATTTTAAAATCCTTAGCGAACAAGAGTTGCAGTGCCTTGAGGTATTCTTGATCCGGTTTAGGTTGCACTAGTTGGGCGAGTTCATCACCAATCGGTGTTAAGCGATAATAACTAAAAAGCAGATTACCGCTCTTGGGCGTAAGCTTCATCTGTATGCCTTGTAGGGCAAATTGAATGGGGGTTTTATTGTTGAGTAAACCAGTTTCGAACTCGCTGCTGTGCAGTATCCCGGCATCGACTAAGGTCAGAATGCTGGAGTAGGGTAGGCCAAACTGGGATAAACCTAAATTGACTGAGGTTGTTTTACGGAAATATTGGCCAATCCCACCCGACAAGCGGTAGCCACTGATGAGTTTTAGACGCTGTTCGCTATTGACCTTAGCCGCCATGCCAAGGGCCTTTTCAAGGATTTGTGCTTCCCTGTGGGTCAATTGCTTAAGTAGCGCTAAAGTACGCAGACTGAAGTTACCGGGATTGACTATCTCGCTCGATAATATTCGTGCCCACAAGTCTTGCATCCTACGGTTATGGATTTGCTCCGCCATCAAAAAGAATTGATGACTCCAATCGGGATCGAGATCGACTCCAGTCACATCCGACGGCGTATAGCTGAGGGCTAAGGCAAAAATGGTTTCCACATTAGCTTGATACTGGCTCGATAACTTGCGGGATCTATGTTGGGCGCGTTCGGCGATGGAAGCATTCGCGGGGCGATATTCTTGCTCACTGGCTAAACCTAATTGACGGCCGAGCAGCAGGGCTTTTTTGCGAGCAGATGCCTCGGATGTTGACTCGCCATCTTCTGCCAACATTAAAATATCTGAATCCTTCATCGCGTTAATCCTTGAGCCTGCATTAGGGGTGAAGTGAGGGCATAGCGCTCACCTTTATCTGTCGAACTTATTTGCCTAGCTTAGATGGCGATCACTTTAGCGTTCAGTTCTAAACTCAACATTGAGCTTAGCTTATTCCTAGGCCCGTTATTATGCCGCTTTATTCTACCGCTTTAGCGATGGATTTCGCTTTTTTGCTCGTCCAAGACCATAAGGTTTCATTACCCGGTTCAGGATGGCGCGGTACATTGAGCGCCAGAATTAACGAACATACGGCAAAGCCTGCGCCTATGTAAAATACCAAGGCGGGATCGGTTAACCATAATAAGCCCAAAAGCACAGGAATAATCACAGCGGCAATGTGATTAATGGTGAAACTGACCGACATAGTGGCGGCAATATCTTTGCTGTCGGCGATTTTTTGAAAATAGGTTTTCATCGCGATAGCCATCGCAAACAGTAAATGGTCGATCACATACAACGCTGCCGCCATGTGTGCTTGCTCGACTAAGGCGTAACTGATGAAGACTATGATGAGTCCGACGTATTCCACTGTCAGCGCATTACGCTCACCAATCCGACCAATGAACCGCCCAATTGCAGGCGCAAACAACAGATTAACGACATAGTTTATTAAGAACAGCGCAGTAATTTCACTCACGCTATAACCAAACTTTTCGACCATCATAAAGCCCGCAAACACCATAAAAATTTGCCGTCTCGCACCCGAGAAAAAGGTCAGCAGGTAATAGAGCCAATAGCGCTTACGCATAATGATTTTCTTATGTTGTACTTCCGTAGTCTCAAATTTGGGGTAATACCAAGTCATGGTTAGCACCATGACCAGACCTAACGCGCCAATAATCAGATACATGTGTTGATAGTCTAACTTCAACCAGGTCATCACTAACCAAATACTGGCATAACCCACTAAGGCTGCGGCCGAGCGCCACGCCAGCGCTTTCCCCATAAAACCTGCAGTATCTTTTTTATCGACCCACTGCAGCGTCAGTGATTGGTTAATGGTTTCAAAATAGTGAAACCCGACAGACATCAATACCGTCGTCAGATACAGGCCGAAGACTTGAGGAAAGAAACCTGTCACTGCCACGCCAATGCATAACAAGGCCAGCGAGAGTAGGGCGAAGGCTTGTTCTCGAATGAGTAAAAGCACAAAAATGGCGGTGAAAGCCAAGAAGCCCGGGATCTCGCGCAGGCTTTGTAACATGCCGATTTCAGCACCGGTGAACTGGGCTTTTTCAATCACGAAGTTATTGAGCAGTGCCTGCCAAACGGCAAACACGAGCGACATCACAAAGGTCATCCACAGCAAGAGTGCTTTAGGATCTTTGGTTTGAATGGATTTCATGGGTATGGACTCAGGCGATAAGTGTGCAAATGCTAATGCTTTTTTGGCTAATAGGCTAGATCACTTAACGCTTAAAGTGTGTGTGGTTTATGAATCAATATAGCGATTTCTTTGAATAAAAATACGGCCGTCAGATCTGCTATACAATCAGATACTAATGTAATTTGTTTGTAAATTTAATTGTAAATTCTAATGCAAATCATTCTCAATTGATCTATTTTGTTCGCGCATTTACGGGGAAGCTGTTACACAGCGCGGAGAAAGAAATGAGAGCAGAGTTAAAGTTGAGTTCATTGGCCATCATGGTCACTGCGTTCATAGGCAGTGTTAATTGTACTGCACAGGCAGCGACGGACCCTGCGATTTTAGAGCAGGCTATCGAAAGGCAAGAGGCTCAATTACAAGAATTAAAGCAGCAGTTATCAGAATTAGCTGCACAACAGAAACAGCAGCAAGTTCAGCAGACAGACTATCAAACTAAGACCAGTGTCGCGGTAGATCGTGTTGAAACCGCCGCCGATAAACTTAGCAAGTTTTCATTTGAATCCTACGGTACCGCCGTTTATACCAGTGATGAGTACTTTGATAACGTCCAAGACACCACACCAGAGCGCCGTAATCGTTTCGATTTAGAACGTGTTGTAACTGAGTTCGGCTATCAGTTTACCGATGCTTGGAGCATGGAAGTCGAGATAGAGTATGAGCATGGTGGCACAGGCGTCGCTTTAGAATACGATGGTTTTGATGAGTTCGGTGAATTTGAAACAGAAGTCGAAGCTGGCGGAGAGGTGATGATCGAAAAGGCTGAGCTGCGTTATCGTCCGTCTAAGGCCTTTGGGATTAAATTTGGTAATATCCATGTTCCTATTGGCTTGACCAGTATGCTGCACAAACCAAATCAATATCTTACCGTGATGCGTCATCGAAGCGAAGCCGCCATGATCCCCGCCGTTTGGAATGAAAACGGTATCGGTATATATGGTGAAATGGCTGATTTCCACTATCAGGCCCAAATTATCAGTGGTCTCAATTCAGAATATTTTAGAACCTATGATTGGGCAGCGTCGGGTCATCAAAAACGATTCGAGCATGTTAATGGCGACGATTTAGCATTTGCAGGACGTTTAGATTACGGCAACTTTAAGAAAGGTTCCGCCGTTGGTGTCGCTTACTACTATGGCAATACCAGTGGTAATCGTCATAAAAGTAATAAAATCAATGTGGATGGCACAGTTAGCATAGTGTCAGTCGCCGCGGCTTATGTTGAAGGTCCTTGGATCTTACGCGGTCAGTATCTCTACGGCACCTTAAGCGACAGCGATGCCATTACTCAAGCAAATAAAACAACGCCAGGCTTAAGGCCAGGTAACTTCGCACAGCTAGGATCGCAGTCACAGGCCTTCTTTGTTGAAGCGGGCATCGATTTGAATCATTTCACCTCTCTTCCGTTAACCGTTTTTGCCAACATAGATTATTCCAATCCTTTGATGGAAGTCGAAACAGGCACTGCGACTCAGCGTTTTGAAAATACTTGGACCAGTGTCGGCATTAACTATTTTCCTATCCCACAGATAGTGATTAAAGCGGAAGCAGGCTTACAACAAGTAGCCGTCGCGAGCATTCCGGATACTAATTTCTTCGCCCTTGGCGTGGGTTATCAATTTTCGCTCTAGTCACATTCATTTTTGATGGAACAAATAGGACATTAAGCACTATGACATTACGTAAAACGGCAATAGCCATCGCCCTTATGAGTACCTTAGCTGCCTGTGGTGGCTCTGGATCGGATGATTCAACGCCTACAACACCGACAACGCCGGATAATCGCTTTAGTTACGCCGCCACTGAGATGATCATTAACTTGACCGATGACGTTATCGTGGCTGGTTATGCGGACTTAGCCGCGAAAGCGGAAGCCCTTTTACTGGCGACTCAGAAGCTTACTAACTCAACAGCCCAAGCGGATTTAGACGCAGCTCAAGCTGCGTGGAAAGCGGCACGTTTACCATGGGAGCAAGGTGAATCACATATTTTTGGCCCAGTAGATTCACTCAGTATCGATCCACATCTTGATAGCTGGCCGCTTAATACGACCGATCTACAAACACAGCTAAATTCTAATTCAGGTTTTGATGCTGAGACGATTAAGGGCTGGAATGATGATGTACAAGGTTTTCATACCATTGAATTCTTATTATTCGGCGATGGTGTGAATGGTAATACTAAACCTATCAGTCAGTTAACAGCAAAAGAACGTGAGTATCTTATTGCATTGGCCGAAGTGTTCCGTGATTACACTAAGCAGCTCGACGACGCTTGGCAGATAAACCACAATCCGCAAGATACTGCAGCTAAACCTTACGCTGAGTTGCTGAAGCATCCCGGTGTAGCAGGCAATACTATTTACTCATCGCAATTGGCTGTAGTTGAAGAGTTGATCAATGGCATGATCGCGATTGTCGATGAGGTCGGAAACGGTAAGATTGCTGATCCCTTTGGTGATTCCCTTGCCACTGCTGATACTTCAAAGGTGGAGTCGCAATATTCTTGGAACTCATTAGATGACTTTGCCAATAACATCATTGGGGTACGAAATATATATCAAGGAGAGTTCACCGGTAACAGTGATCGTCAAGGCATTATTAACTTCGTAGCAGCTGCCGATGCGAACTTAGCGACACGTGTTAGCAGTGAAATCGATGATGCCATTATCAAGATCCGCGCTATTGCTGGCAGCAATCAACAGCCTTTCCGCCAAGCGATTAAAGATGATGCGGGAAGGGCGCGAATTCAAGTGGCTGTGGATGCCTTGACCAAGCTGAAAACCACACTTGAGTCTGATGTCATACCATTACTTTCTCGTTGGAAATCTTAATTTCATATTCAGAGCAATGCTAAGGCGATAGAGGTTCTTGGCATTGTCATGAAATGACGCTAAACGACGGAACCCGTTTGGTGAGTTATGTCTTAAGCAGCAAGGATGCAATTGCATAGTTGCTGCTTTGTCATTTTATTTGTGTGAGATTTTTGATGAATAACAGACACGTTTTAGTACCTGCATTTTTCATTGGCTGTTTACAGCTGAGCGCCTGTGGTGGCAGTGGCGATGCACAAGATGCTGATACACCCATACCTGAACCCATTGTTTATCCTGAATATACGGATATCACTGCCAGCGGCGGCGCAACGACAACCTTTGATGCAGGTAATTCAGGACATGGTTTCTCTACACCATCGGTAAATCTAACCGCGACTGAACTTGCGCTGCACATGGCGGGCGATAAGTTTTTTGAGACTTCTTTTACCACGGCGCCAAACGCTGAACACCCTGAGTTAGATGGTTTAGGTCCTGTATTTAATAATGCTAACTGCAATGCATGCCATCAACGCGATGGACGTAACTCGACTCCACAAGTCAGTACGGGCCAGACACGAGTTAAATTAGGATCGGATGCGGGCATCTTTTTGCGGATAAGTAAGGCTGCCAACGATACCTGTATTAAAGGTGATGTGAGTAATGATTATTGTGCACCCATTCCAGTACCTGATTTCGGCGGACAACTGTTTCATCGAGGCGTACTGCAAGCACGTGGTGATTGGCAACAGAATCAGTTTATTGGGCAAGCGGATGTTTACTTATCCTATGATACAAAATCAGTGACTTACCCAGACGGTACTGAAGTCTTATTGAAGAAGCCGCTATTTGAAGTGGAAAACCCCTATGATGCGCCCGGCGAAACTAAGCAAAGCCCCAATTTGACCTCAAATCTTTTGCAAGACGATGTGTTAATGGGATGGCGTAATGGCATGCCAGTCTTTGGCTTAGGTTTACTCGAAGCAATTGCGGCAGCGGATATTTTGCAACATGTTGATGAAAATGATGCCAATCATGACGGTATTTCTGGCCGCGCGAACTATGTGTTTGATGCTGTGAAGGCACAAACGGGCGATCCAGAACCTGTGTCTTTAGGCCGTTTTGGCTGGAAGGCGAATACCCCGAGTGTGCGGGTGCAATCCCTAGGTGCACTGCGTGGCGATATTGGCATAACTAATCCTCTATTCCCCGATGAAAGTATCAAAGGTACGTCGCTACACGATGCTTATCTCACTCGAACTGGTTTTATTGATACAGGGGCAGATGAAAATGGTGCGCCTGAAGTCGGAGCTGAGTTCAGTGATGCTGTTGTTTTTTATGCTGAAACCTTGGCCGTTCCTGCAAGGCGGAATGTTGCTCAACCGAATGTAAGAGAGGGGGCGAGATTATTCACTCAACTTAATTGTACCGCTTGTCATGTGCCCTCTTATACCACTAAAACGAGTGGCGACATTGGTGGACGAGCCATGAGTGATAGCTTAAAAGGACAGAAGATATATCCCTTCACTGATTTATTATTACACGATATGGGCGAAGGGCTCGCCGATGGCCGACCAGACTTTTTAGCCTCGGGAAGCGAATGGCGTACAAGGCCACTATGGGGTATAGGTTTAACTCAGACGGTTAATCCTCAAGCCGGTTTCTTACATGATGGACGAGCCGCAACTCTAGAAGAAGCGATATTGTGGCATGGTGGTGAAGCTGAAAAGAGTCAAGTTGCCTTCATGAATTTATCTAAAAATGAACGTGAACAAGTCATTGCATTTCTAATGTCTTTGTAAAGCGTGACAGGATGATTTGTCGATTCATCCTGTTTACTGTATTTCAGTATGGGCAAACCTCAGGGTTTGCCTTTTTTTGTGAGCTTGCTAAAACTACCGCATATACCTGAGTGGTTTGGGGCTAAGCCCGTGATCTATTTCATGTAAATTGCAGGGTAAATCACCTAATATGAAATATCTTAATGGTTATTTTACTTGGGATTAATCGAGGCTAAATTGAAAAGAATTCTCATCATTTATTCTAGTGTTCACGGCCAGACCCAAAAGATTGCAACTAAGCTCGCGCAGCAGTTAACGGCCTTGGACAATGACGTGGTTACCGCCGATATTAAGGCTGTTCCTGCACTCGCTGAGTTCGATAAAATCATCATAGGCGCCAGTATTCGCCATGGTAAACATAATCCTAGCTTGTACGAATTTATTGAAAAACATCAAGCTGTGTTGACGGATAAGGTCAGCGGTTTTTTCTCCGTTAGTTTAGTCGCGCGTAAACCTGAGAAAAATACCCCAGAAACCAATCCTTATATGCAGGCATTCTTAAGTAAAACCACTTGGCGGCCACAGTTGTTGCGCGTTTTTGGGGGTAACCTGAATTACCAAGGTTATAACGCCTTAGATAGAAATATCATCCGTTTCATCATGTGGTTAACGAAAGGACCAACGGATCCAGTTACCAATGTGGAATACACGGATTGGCAGAAAGTGGCTGAATTTGGTGAGCAGATCCACCGTGCCTAATTTGGGCATTAAATCGTGGCGCCGCGTTTTGCCCCTAGCCCACTTTATTCGCGCTCACTAAGCCGCCGCGAATGCATTTAATCTTCAAACTTCAATCATGCAAAGGGCAAAGGAAGCATTAAGTAGGATGAAAAATATAATGAGTAAACTCAGCTCCTTGTTCCGAGTCATGATGGCGTATCTGCATGTGTGGATTGTGATATCGAGCAGTTTACTCGTATGTGCCAGCCCGTGGATTTTTATGGGCCGACGGATACCCGATAACGCCGGTTTTTGGGACTATTTGCATGTGTATTTAGGTTTAGCGTGCACTGTGCTTGGGATTCTTTTCTTACTCAGCAATACCTTACATGGAAAATGGCACCAATACTTTGGTTGGCTAGCAGGCGATTGGATGCAATTAAAACAGGATATGCTTGGACTCACAAAAGGCAAATTCCCCGTCGCAGGTGGTAAAGGGCTGTTTAGTGCAATAGAAGGTATCGGTATGCTGTTGCTGGTGGCGACTGGGATTACGGGTGTCGTTTGGTTGTTATTTCAAGGGACGCCAACAGCGCTGGCGTGGCGCGGTTATCATCAAATTTTTGCGCAGACTTTTATCGGTTTCTTGATCGTACATTTAATCTTAGCGGCGAGTCATATTCTCGATTTCATTCGCGAATAACAGATTGGAAAATAACACTAAATGACTGTATTTATATAGACGATTGAATTAAGTTCTTATATCGCTAGCTTTTTTCGAATGCGAATAAAAATGGCCTCCTAATTTGGAGGCCATTTTTTATGCTGACAGTTCCTTGCTTTAACGCTTGTGTCTGGATTTAGCTAAGACGCTGCTGACGTGTCACACCAATTGCGGCGGCAAAGACTAAAAATAACCAGCCTAGGCTGCCACCCGATGAGGTTTTAGCGGTCGCGGCATCTTTCTCAACGGCAAGATAGTTAATTAATCCAATTAACTCATCTAAGGTTTTGATGCTGTTTAAATTTACTGCGTATTTATCGTTCACGATAAAGGCGGGGACGCTGTCGATTTTGAATTCATTTTGCTGAGTGCGCCACAGGGCCAGCTTTTCATCAGTGCTTTTGCTATCGGCTAACTCGTCGTATTTAGCGGCATCAACGCCAAATTGGGCGAAGACTTTTTTGATGTCATCACGGCTGTTAATTTGCGGCTCGTGCTGATGGCCCGGTGCACTGTGATCGTGACCGTTTGCGCCCTCAGCACCTTGGATTGCGGTAAACATAGCATGGGTTAAGGCATCTTTGTTATCAAGGCTTTGGATCACGGCCAAAGAGCGCATCACTTCGGTACCAATATCGCTATTCATAAAGTCGACATGCTTATTGTCGAAACTTATCTGTTTGTTGAGGTTTGCCTTGATATCTGGCAAATAGTTGGTTTCCATATTGAAGCAGTTATGGCAATAAAATGAATAGAATTCAGTGAGTTTAGGTTCACTGCTAGGCGCTTTTTCCGAGATTTGAGTGTAGTGTGTGCCTTCAACAAAATTGGCGGCAAAGCTGCTCAAAGGCGCAATTGCTAAGGTTACAGCCAAGGCTAATTGTTTAATCATAGTTTCCTCAAATTCGGTGGGATTGAATTCACTGTGTCAGTTGTGGGTATCGTCGATATTTAACGGCCAACAGAAGCCATAAAGTGAGCTTCAATCTAGAAGTTTAGCTAGCCAAAATGCCAGCGTAACGCATAGGTTCAGGTTAAATGGAAAGGCTTAATTATGACTGAATTGGCTCGTTGTGACTGGGCTAAATCTGTGATCCCAATGGAAGTTTTACCTAAGACTTGCTTTAGCCTTGCCTTAGCGGCACAGCAGTACGTACAGACAGGAACTGATTGCTAAAGAGAACAATGCTTAGGCAATGTCCCTTAGTGACTGCCACGCCTCGCATACCTCGCGAAAACGCGCCGCATCACCTTCGGGTCGGTCTGGGTGCCACTTGAGCGCTAAACGGCGCCATTGCTTGCGGATATCACGGGCGGTGGCACTCTCGTCTAATTCGAAAACTCGCAGTGCATTACCCTTATTCATCAGATTGATATTTAAGCCAATATAGCTCTTATAATTGCTCCAGAAGGCTTCAAGCAATTCACGCACTACGTTTTCGCTGGTGTCGTAGTTGTTCCAATCGAGATAATACTCACGCAGGGAAGTATCTTGCATAATCAGAAGGTTAACGTTTGATGGGACTAAGCGGAAGATTTGGATTTCCATGGCTTTGACTTGTAGCCATTGCTTTGGCAGTAATATTTCCTGCAGCTCAAACAGGGCGTTCATCAGTAGGAAGTTACGTTTGAATAAATCGTTACCCGGATTTTCATCAAGCTGGTGGATCAGCCCTTGGGTTTGTAATTCTGTGGCTAAGTGATGGATTTTCCAACTTTGGTTTGAGGCTTGTAAAACCGTGAGTAATGGCCAAATCAGTGGATTATCGCCCTTAGTGTTTGCAACTCGAATCGATTGAGGTTCTTCAGTGAGCGAGGGTTTGGCAAATAACATACTGACTGTCCCATCCTAAATTGTGAGTGTGACCAATGCGCCGATAAAAACCGCTGGGCTGCAAAAAAGATGACTCGAAACGGCGATCTGCTAAGCTATGCCGTCCTGAACTGCGCAGCAAATCATGCCATAGAGGCAAAGTGTAGGCAAAGATGAATTTTAGAGCAATACCATGGTGGTTTACTCCTACTTTAGATGGTTTCTTGTGCAAATAAGTCGTTAATAGCAGACAGGTTTTAGGATGTTGTTGCTGAAGCGGGTTACTGCGCTAAAAAATATGCCCTTGTTTATATCACATCAAATCAAGGGCATGCTGATTGCTCACTTAAGAGGTAGAACTAGATTTCGGTGAAAATCACCTCTTGTTCTAGGCGAGATTTAGGCAATTTAGCGTTGAAATCATCTTCTGCGTGATAACCCAAGGCGACAACCACGCAGGCGCATAGACCTTGCTCTCTTAAGCCTAAGACTTGATTCATTTTAGTGGCATCAAAACCTTCAATCGGACACGCATCAATATCTAATACACTTGCGCCGAGCATTAAGGTGCCGAGCGCTAAATAGACCTGTTTCTCCATCCAATGTTGGGCATCTTTCATCTCAAACTTATGCATGTTGGCGAAGAAAGAACGGCCATTATGCTGGGCTTGTTTTGCTTCCTCATTAGCTAAGCGGCCATCTTTTTCCTCTTGTTCAAGGATTTGCAGCAAATACGCTTCATCTAATTGAGTGCGAGTGCAGAGCACCACCACATGGGAAGCATTGAGGATTTTTTGGGTATTAAACGCATAATTCTCGGTTGCTTGGGCGATTAACGCTTTACCTTCGGCCGTGCTTGCTAGTACAAAATGCCAAGGCTGTGAGTTTACTGACGAGGGGCTGAATTGCAGTAGGGTTTTGATGTCTGCAATTTTTTCCGCTGGAATCGTCTTTGTTGGATCAAAGGCTTTAGTGGTGTAACGTTTTTTGGCGAAGAAACTTAAATCATTCATGTAACAGCTCCAAATCATCAGGAATACAAATTCAATGGCAGCATTTTAAGCAGGTTCAAGTAAAAAACAATGTGATCAAGACAGGTATTAGTTTCAAAAAATTTTTGAAACTGGATTTAGGATAAGTGATGAAAATGATTGAAACACAAAGAAGCTTAATTGAAGTGCTAGATAGGGATTTTGCGCATTTGTTGTTGAACTACTATCAAGATAATCAACAACATTTAGCGCCTTGGGAACCTATTCGTGGAAGTCATTATTTAACACTTGAATATTGGCAAGAGTCGTTAACTGCTTCGGAGCAAGCTTTTAGCAATGGCAGTGAGTTTAAGTTTGTCGCACTGACAAAAAACAGGCAGGAAGTCATAGGCATCTGTAATTTTACAGGCGTTACCCGCGGAGCTTTTCAAGCCTGTTTCCTTGGCTATTCTATTTCGCAAAGATTTGAGGGGCAGGGGTTGATGACTGAGATCTTATCTGCAGGAATTGATTACATGTTCAAGGAAGTTGGGCTTCATCGGATCATGGCAAATTATATGCCTGAAAATAAGCGCAGTGCTGCGGTTTTGGCGCAATTAGGATTTGAAAGGGAAGGTTTTGCTCGAGATTATTTGATGATTGCAGGGCAATGGAAAGATCATGTGCTGACAGCAAAAATTAATGGATGAGCTCTCGTATTAAGCTCTGATTTGGCTTTAGGTATTTGAGGGAGATCTAGGAGACTTAGTTGGAATCCTTCGCTCACTGCACGTACTGATCAAGGTAACGGCAGTGAGCGTGATTGTTTTAACTGAATTAAATTCAACTCACTAAATTCAACTGAATCAAATCAGCCAGTCTAGGCTAGCGCAATACCTTGCTTAAAAACGCTTGGGTACGGGCTTCTTTCGGGTGGCTAAATAGTTCATCGGGTGGGCTAGATTCGACCACATAACCGCCATCCATAAAGATCACTCGATCGGATACATCGCGCGCAAAGCCCATTTCGTGGGTGACAATGACCATGGTCATGCCCTTTAGCGCTAAGTCTTTCATCACGTCTAATACATCCCCGACCATTTCGGGATCGAGTGCCGATGTCGGCTCATCAAATAACATCAAGTCTGGTTCCATCGCTAATGCGCGGGCAATGGCGACCCTTTGCTTTTGGCCGCCCGATAAACTGGCGGGATAGGCATTGGCTTTGTCACTTAAGCCAACCTGTGCCAGTAGGTCGAGGGCTTTCGTTTCTGCCTGAGCTGGCGTCATCAGTTTCAGGCTGATGGGTGCTAAGGTGATGTTTTGGATGACAGTTTTATGGGGGAACAGGTTAAAGTTTTGAAACACCATGCCCACTTTTTGCCGCAGTTTATCTACGCAGGCGTTTGGCGCTGTGATCAATTGACCTTCAATCTCGATATCGCCTTGGCTTGGCTGCTCTAACAGATTAATACAACGCAAAAAGGTGCTCTTGCCACTGCCACTTGGGCCGATCACACTCACCACTTCACCCTGACGAATATGCTCGCTAATACCCTTGAGCACTTGGTTATCGCCGAAGTTTTTATGCAGGTTGGTTATTTTAATCACTTTGTTTCAACCTCTTTTCAAATTTCGACAGCACAAACGTGAAGCTGTAGGTCAGGAATAGGTAAATAAGGGCGCAGGTAAATAAGGGCACACTGTCCTCGAAGGTACGGCTACGGATGATTTCACCGGCGCGCATCAGGTCGACGCCACCGATAAAGCCAATAACGGCGGTTTCCTTGAGGAGCACGATAAATTCATTACCAAGTGCGGGCAGAATATTCTTGACTGCTTGGGGCAAAATAATCGATTTCATGGTCATGGCTTGGGATAAACCGAGCGAACGGGCCGCTTCGGTTTGCCCTTTATCAACGGCTTGAATCCCTGCGCGGATTATCTCAGAAATATAGGCGCCGCTATTGAGACCAAAGGCGATAATGGCGGCGGTGATTTTATCGACATCTAAGGCTGAAAGCACGATGAAGTAAAGGATCACTAATTGCACAACCACTGGCGTGCCACGGATAACACCGACATAAAGATTGGCGGGAAAGCGGATATACCACTTAGACGACATCTTCATAAAAGTGGTGCCAATGCCTAACACTGCGCCTAATAACATGGCGAAGAAAGTGACGATTAACGTCACCTTCAAACCATTTAATATCAGCAGTATACCTATCATGCCGTCTTCGCCAATTGGGCTAAACAGCGAGTTATTAATTGCGTCTATCATGCTGATATCACTTTATATGGGCAGAAACGAGCGTCTGATATTGGCCGTCGGCTTTCATGTTAGCCAGTGTTTTATTGATGCTCGCCAACAGTTCAGGCTGCTCTTTTGACACGGCGAAGCCATAAAACTCAGCAGGAAAATCCAGTTTAATCATCTTTAATTCAGGATTTTTAGCCAGATAGTTAGCGGCAGGTTCGCTGTCGAATAACACTAAATCCACCTTGGCATTTTTAAGCTCCATAATGGCTTCGAAACCCGTATTAAAGGCGGTGATATTTTGAGTGTATTTTTTCGACATGATGTCAGCGGTTGTGCCTAACTGCACCGCAAAGTGTTTGCCTTTAATATCTTCAAGCGTATGAATACTATTGTTATCTTTATTAACCAGTACCACTTGGGTCGCTTCGTAGTAAGGCTCAGAGAAGTTTACGTTGGCTTGACGTTCAGCGGTAATCGTCATGCCTGAGGCGATAAAATCAATCTTGCCTGAGTTGAGTGCGACGATCAGTGAATCGAATTTCATGTTTTCGACTTTCAGTGTCTTGCCCGCATCTTTAGCGATTTGCTTGGCCAGATCGATATCAAAGCCTTTGATTTCATCACCACTTTGGCCGCCAACATATTCAAAAGGAGGGAAGGCGGCATTAGTGCCAACGACTAACACGTCATCGCTTTTTCCGCATCCAGCTAACAACAAGGTGGCAGTTAAGGTCAGGCCGCCTAATAACATGGATTTTTTCATTTAAGACTCTCTTGTTCGATTTCACTATCAGTGTGGCGACTATAGGCAGATGAGCATGTTGTGTCAATAATTATGCTGTTAATTTGATTAAAAATTCATTTTATTTTTACGGTTTTCAGTCGCAAGAATGAGGGCCGCTGCTTTCCCGTACAAATTTGTGTATAAGTTGTTTTTTCTGGGTTGAATTCTTGTGCCTTGGTCTATATCTATTGTTACTGTTAGGTTTTTGGCTATCTGTACTTCTGTGGTGTTTATTAGCGGTTTCTCAATGAGAGTGTCATAATTTGAACTATCGTCTATTATTCTTCGATTAAATTGGCTAGTTTAGCCGCTCTTTAACGGCAACCTTAGTTGGTGTTATTCCTATTTTATGCAGTTTAACCCTCTGGCTGATTTGATTATCAAGCTAGAAACGATGTTTCAGGAGTCAAAAGTGAACTATCTCAACTCAGCATTAGTGTGTTTAGCCCTGTGCTTATCGAGTGCACTGCAGGCCGAAGAGCAAACTCAGTGGCATTACAGCTTAGGCAGCCATGATTTTGTGGTCGAGGATTCTCACACCTTAGGGGTGAATGCGAGTCTATTGTTAGAACATAAAACCCAAAGCGATATTTTGCTGACGGCGGCGCTGGATGCTTATATAGACGTAGATGTCGATAAACTCGACCCTGACCATATCCCTGTGTGGTTTAAGTCCACCTATGCTGCGAGTGGTGAGTTGTATCTTATTAATCCAGAGTTTTCATTGGGTTGGCAGTTCGATTTACAGGGCAAACGTAATACCGTTAGCTCGGTCGAGAAGCAAGCTAAGGTATTTCCTGGGCTGACGGCTAACTTTGACGGACAACAATTACAGGCCCAGTTGAAGGCGGGGGCGGGTTATTACTATCTCGAAATCGATGACGATGTGCCTAGAACCCGAGGTTACGACCGTGGCGATTTTGGCAATGGTACGTTTGCTTATACTTTTATGGGAAGTGTCGGGGCGGATGTGACGCCTAAGCTACATATGCAGGTTGCCGCGCAGACATGGCAGGACGAGGGCAAATGGTTAGAGAATCAATATCGCTTTGAGCTGAGTTACCAAACCGATTTTTGGCGGCCTAACAGCATGCTCGTGCTGAGCGCCGAGCACACGCAATACAATTTAGATCACTATGCCAAAGTCGATGTTAACTCGGCTGAGTATTTGCCTATTCTGCCATGGGATAGCGATACGCTAGTGCGTTTGAGCTTAGTGATCCCTTGGTAACATAGTGTCACTTATGAGTTAAGTGCTTCTCGACTAAGGCGATCATGGCTTGGGCTGCGAAGGATAATACTTGGTCCTTGCGCCAAAACAGCGATAACTCCCAGCGCAGCTCGTCACTCGCCAGCGGGATATTCACGACGCCGGGCACGCTGTAACGCCGCGCGATGGAGCGCGGCAATACCATCACCCCAGTTCCCGCCGCGACTAAGGCAATCCCGAAATCGGCTTGGCTAACGCGGGTAATGTTTTTAGGGACAAATCCAGCGTGTCGGCAGGCATTGAGCACTAATTGATAGAGGGTGTATTCAGTTTCGAACATCACTTGAGGATCGGCGCTGAGATCCCTAAACGACAGTATCTGTCTGGTGGATAACGGATTTTCCTTGGGAAGCACCACTACCATAGGATCGTTAAACACCCGAATCCCATCATAGCCGTCATCAAAATCGATAATCCCTGTGGCCAGTTCAATCTCACCCTTTTGGATCGCCGAGGTTTGTTCTACACCGCCACGGACGAGCAAGTGCATATCAATTTGCGGATATTGCTGGCGATACTTGGCAATAATGGGGGCAAAAATCTCGGCGCTGCCGAGCGGCGCTAATCCCAGATTGAGCTCGCCTGCGGTTAAGCTGCGCTGCGCCGTGAGTTCGGCGAGCATGCGTTGCCTTCCGGCGAGCAGGTCTTTACCGTGTCGATAAACGACTTCGCCTGCGGGAGTGAGTTTGACTTGGGTGCCGCGTTTACCCCGCTCAAGCAGGGTGAGATCGAGTTCTTGTTCTAACTGGCGCACGGCTTTTGATAACGCAGGTTGGGTGAGATGGACTTTTTCGCTGGCTTTACCAAAGCCTCCGGCATCGACGATTTCGATAAAATAGCGAATAACTTTGAGGTCCATTGGGCTTCACCTTTAAATGTATTCTTAAAATTCATGTATTACATTCTTAATATTCATTTTTTTTATCAAATAAGCAAGCCTAGAATAGCCCTATAGAAAACTTTGTTCTAACCGAGAAAATCATGTCATTCCCACAAGCCGCAATACGTCAGTGTCGACATTGGGCTTTGTTATTAACCCAAATCGGCCTCTTCTGTTTACTGTCCTTCGCTTGTCACTGGTTCGCCACTTGGGCACATTCTCCTATTCCTGGGAGTGTGATTGGCTTAGGCATACTCTTATTTTTATTAGGTTTTAAACTCATTCCCGAAAATGCCGTGCAACTGGGTGCCGCTTGGTTGATTGGTGAATTATTGCTGTTTTTTATCCCGCCTGTGATTTCGGTCATTAAGTACGAAGGTTTGTTTGAGCAATACGGCACCAATATATTGTTCACTTTAGTGATGGGCAGTGTGTGCGTGATGTTTGGTACTGGCTTTGTGGTCGACAGAGTGTTTCGTTTTGAGCGCCAACTGAACATCAAAAAGCAGGCCCGTCGCCACGTTAAGGCAGCTTAGTTATGACTGACTCAAAAGTAGTGGATTTTGTGTTGTCGCAGACCGGATTAGCCCTATTTAGTTTATTGCTGACGGTATTTTGTTACTTCGGCGCTAAGCGTCTCTATAAGTACCACAGAGTCTGGTGGTTAGCGCCCATAGTGTTGGCGCCAATAGTGATTACCTTATTGGTGTTTAATCTTAAGATCCCGCTGCCAACCTATTTTGAATACACCCATTGGTTGATGGCCATGTTAGCGCCCGCGACTATCGCCTTTGCTTTGCCGATTTATCGTGAGCGTAACTTGATCCGCCAGTATCCGCTGACGATAGGGTTAGGTGTAACGGCCGGATTATTTCTGGGGATGATATCTTCTTGGTTGCTGGTGAAATTTATACCTCTGCCGGTGGAATTGTCTAAGAGTTTGCTGGTGCGTTCGGTGTCGACGCCTTTTGCGATGGAGGCCACCAGTGCCTTTGGCGGCGTGCCTGAGTTGACGGCCATGATGGTGTTAATCACAGGCGTGATTGGCATGTTGGTGTGCGAGCCACTATTCAAATTTATGCGGATTCGTACTTCGTTAGGTAAAGGTGTGGCACTGGGCGCTTCGGCCCACGGTGCTGGCGCGGCAAAAGCCACTGAAATCGGCCAGCAAGAAGGCGTTATCGCCAGTTTGACGATGATTTTTATTGGTATCGCTATGGTATTAGGCGCACCCGTTTTTGCGTTGATTTTTATCTAGGCTTTGAATTTTATCGTGTGAGTTTTATGGCTTGAATTTACACACCTCAATTTTGGCAAATTTGCCTCTTCGGGCGCTAACACCTTCTCAGTTATGCGCCCTTTTTTTGCTTGTGACCCGTCCTAAATATGGCATGCTGTACCCAGTTTAAATACAAAGTATTCAGGATGATTACAGATGTCTAATGAGCGAGATAAACCGTTAGAAACACAACTAAGCGTGAGTTTACGTCCGGTTGATGAAACTGATCTTGAGGCGATTTTTGCCCATCAAAGCGATCCTATTGCTAATCAGCTTGCTCAGTTTCCGCCAAGGGATCGGGAAGCTTTTTTTAAGCATTGGCATGGGAATATTCTTGGGCAAGCCAATGTGCTAGCAAGGGCTATCGATTTTGATGGCAAGTTTGTGGGCAACATAGGCCATTGGCACAGTGACGGGCAAGCGCTGATAGGATATTGGATTGACCGTGACTACTGGGGCAAAGGCATCGCGACCCAAACCTTAGCGCAATTCTTGCCTTTAGTGAGTGCGAGGCCACTCTTTGCCGAAGTCGCTAAGCATAATCTGGCCTCCCAGCGAGTCCTCTTAAAACACGGGTTTGTGCTGACAGGTCAATTAATTCAAGAGAGCCAAGATTCTGAAGCATTGCTCGAATTTGTTTTACGTTAGCTTATAACGGCTCAATCGCGGTATTTATGGCGTATGTTAATGCGTTTATACGCCATAAATCACGTCTTCCAATCCTTAAAATCCCTGAACAGCGGCCGCTTTTGTTAAAAATGCAAAAAGTCGTCCATTATTTTTATAGCCAATGATTCTACTGCCAAAACCCTCTTTTAAAGACGTAGTTGCTGTAGTAAGTCAAAAGGCTGGATCTAGCCGCTTGATTATTCAAGATTAGTGACAGGTTAAGCTGGTTTTACATAATAAAAATTGAGGAGAAACTGCTGATCTTGCAGATAAAAGTCTAATTGCATTCTATTTCTTTCACGGTAGAACTCCTATACTTAGCCAAACCTTGTGCCATAGCACAATCGATCCCTTATCTATTCAGTGAAATCTAAATGAAGATCCGTTTTCTGCTCAGTAGTTTTATTCTTGTATGCAGCAGTCTAACTGTTGCCGCGACAGCGCATTCAGCCGATTCGGCCTCTGTCACTACTAAACATGCCAGCAAAAATGCACCCGCTAAAAAAGCACCTGCAAAACAGCAAGAAGTGGCATCGAGTAGCGCTATGGTGGTCGACCTTAAAACCAATGAAGTGTTGTATTCGAGTAACCCTAATGCCGTGGTGCCCATCGCCTCAGTGACTAAGCTAATGACGGCCATGGTGACTTTAGATGCAAAGCTGGCGATGGACGAAAAGTTAGCGGTTAATATTAACGACACCAAAGAAATGCGCGGCGTGTATTCTAGAGTGCGTATCGGCAGTGAAATTAGCCGTAAAGACATGTTATTGCTGACCTTAATGTCATCAGAAAACCGCGCAGCAGCCAGCCTTGCCCACCATTATCCCGGTGGTCACAAAGCCTTTATTAAGGCGATGAATGCCAAAGCAAAAGCACTGGGCATGAAGAATACCCGTTATGTTGAACCGACAGGTTTGTCATACAAAAACGTCTCCAGTGCCAGCGACCTGATTGTGCTGCTTAAGGCCAGTGAAGGTTATCCTATGCTAGGCCAATTGAGTTCGACCGAGAAAAAGACGGTCACCTTTGCTAAACCTAGATACAGTTTAGATTTCCGCAACACTAACCGTTTGGTTTATAAAGATAACTGGAATATACATCTCACTAAAACCGGTTTTACTAACGAAGCGGGGCATTGCTTAGTGATGCGCACCGAAATGGCAAAACGCCAAGTGGCCTTTGTGGTACTCGATGCCTACGGTAAATATACCCATATCGCCGATGCAAACCGTTTACGTAACTGGTTAGAGACAGGTAAAGTCACCCCGATCCCAGCCGAAGCTAAGCAATATAAGAAACAGCGTAGCCAGCAGCAATTAGCTAAGTTGAGTGAGACCTAGGCTTTGACCTAGAAGTCGAGCTGGAGCATATCTCTTGCTTTAACGGCTTTATAAAGACTAAAAAACCAAAGGCCAGATGAGCAATCCATCTGGCCTTTGGCTTTTTAATACTGTAAGTCCTTGATGATTTTTGGTAAATTCCCCGTGGTATTATTACCATAGTGATTGATGTACTCAAGGAAGAAATACGTGTGGATGTACTGCTAAAAAAACTTCAACTGATCTATTTTCCCTTCTTATTCACGAGCCTGTTATTTATCTCTGGCTATAGCTTAATCCATTGGCTGTTGTTGATTAAATTTGAGTTTTTTAGCTTAGATGAAGATCTGGTCAATTTTGGATTACCGCTGATACTGTCATGGCTCTTGTTGCTTGTTTTTCTAAGGCCAAGGCTAAAACTGCTGAAGTTTGTTAAGGATAATTCACGCTTTTTCTATCTACTTTTCGCCGTGCAGCTCGTGGCTGTGCCTTGTATTATTGCGCAGGAATATCTTAAAACAGCAACGGGTCAGTTAACCCAATTAGCATCGATCCAAGAATTGTATCTGCATAAAAAGACACAGTATTACCAGTTACAGCAAGCTTATATTGATAAGGCGCAAATTGGTGTGCAGCGAAAGATTGAGGTGACAGGAAAAGGTAACAGTCACTTGAATATGACGCTCTATATTGCGATGCCGATTTTTGCGAGTGGCGCCGATCGTCGCCGAACTTCTGTCTTAGCTTGGTATGGTAAAACTTATCAGCAGGAGATCAGTAATAGACTCGAACCCGATGAAAAGGAACAAGCATACAAGGCCTTTTTGACTCAATCCCAACGTGAGTTTGATCAGTTTGACCCGCAAACGTTTGTTTACCTTGAACGATTAGCCCCTTCGTCGCTGCAGAGAGACTTACTTAGCGCAGCAGAGAAAAGTCCGCTTTATCAAGCTGAATACCCAACGATTTTTATGCCGAAGTTTGAGCCATTTGAAGCCCGTAATGGCCATAAACTCGCTTGGATGCTGATTTGGTTTGTTGCAGGTGCGTTAGTCTGGTTTGTGCTCTTGCTGCGGGTGAAACTGGATGAAGAGGTGCTTAAGGCTGAAACAGTTACAAAGCGTTTGAACCATGCGGGCGCAATCGCCGAGCTTAATGATTTTTTTGAAATGATACGGCCCAAGCCGGGTTTTATTGCAACTCCAATTCTGATGTATCTCAATGTATTAGTGTTTATCTTTATGGCATGGTCAAGCCAACATGTTATTAGTCTACAGGGGAGTTTCCTGCTTGAATGGGGAGCTAACTTTCGACCTAAAGTGCTTGCTGGTGAGTGGTGGCGCTTAATTACGAGTACCTTTATCCATGGCGGTTTAGCCCACTTAGCGCTGAATCTTTACGGCTTGTTTTTTGTCGGTAGCTTTCTTGAACCTGTACTCGGTAAGTGGCGACTATTTTTGGCGTATTTGATCACTGGGGTATTGGCGAGTATCGCCAGTATCTGTTGGTATGATGCCACTGTGAGTGTCGGTGCATCGGGCGCCATTATGGGGCTATTAGGAATACTCGTGATTTGGGCTTGGAAAAAGATTTTCCCTGAGGATATCAACTGGATATTGAATATTAATTTGGCATTTTTTGTGACCATAAGTCTAGTCGCAGGATTATTGGGTGGAGTGGACAATGCTGCCCATATTGGCGGATTGTTGAGTGGGTTAGGGGTTGGTTACCTTTCGCTGCGCTATGCTCGAGGTGCTCAGGGGGAGCGAGGTGCTCAGAGAGCTCGGAAGATTGAGGGCCATAGTCTAGCTAAAAAACGTAAGCCGAGACGCAAATAAGCCGCGCTCGGCTTTGGATTTAAGAAGATTTAGGCGTGTTCAAACATTAAGAACAAGTAAACGATAAACAGCACTATATGCGTTGCGCCGTGCAGGGCATTGGTGCGACCGCTGCTGAAGCTGACCTTGCAGACCATTAAACTGGTGATTAACAGCACCATGTCGGCGGCTGACAAGCCTAAATGCACTTCTTGACCTATCACGCCGCCAATAATTAAGACTGCGGGAACGGTAAGGGCAATCGTGGCGAGCACTGAGCCGAAGTACAGATTCATCGCCCGCAGTAATTGATTGTTTAACGCCGCCTTAAATCCGCCCACCGCTTCGGGTGACAAGATCAAACAGGCCACGATAAAGCCACCTAATGCCTGCGGTGCGCCTAAGGTAGCGACACTGTTTGCATGAAACTTCTTTTAGATTTGGGGTTAAGGATAAATATTTGAGCTAGATCGCTGTAATCCCCAACCCCATTTCTATGTTAGCCGTGGTGCTCGGTTTTAATCAGTTTGCCGAGTTGATCATAGTGATTCCAATCCCCTGATTCTCGGTCGCTGATGTAACTGCCTTCGGTGCGTTTTTCGCCATTAGGCCAAAAGCTTTGCCATAGACCTTCTTTGCGATCCCTCAGATATGTCCCTTGTTCGGCTAGTTTGCCATTGTTGTGATAATAGCTGGCATCGCCTTCTTTTTGGCCTTTTACCCAAGTTTCAACGAGTTGTGGTTTACCGTTCTGGTGATATTGTTTAACCTGACCATCGAACGAGCCTTTGGCATAAGTAGCCTCTAGTTTGAGCTGGCCGTTACTGTAGTATTCCTTCGATTGACCATGGTTTTGCCCGTCTAAAAACTCAGTGCTGGCCGCTTGTATTCCATCCTCAAACCAGCTTTCCCATAGTCCAGTTTGATTGCCTTTATCCATAGTGCCGCTGAGTTTTAGCTGGCCATTATTGGGATAATATTCGGCATACGGGCCTGTTTTGTCATTTTTATCATAGGTTTCGGAGCGGTAAACCACTTGCTTAAAGCTGTAAAACTCCCTAACGCCGTGACGCTTGTTTTCCTGCCAATGGCTTTTTTGTTGGATATTCCCTTCTGGAATAGCGCCATAGGTCGGGTCTTTTTCTTCGTAGCGGTAGTCAATCCACAGACCTGTTTTTTGATTATCGAGATATTGCCCTGCCACACGGCGACGTCCGTGGTAATACTCTATGTAGTCACCATTGAGTTTGCCATCGGCGAAGGTTTGCTCCCGCTGTTTCTGGCCTTCGCGGTACTGGATCCATAAGCCTTGTTTATTGCCGTTTTGATATTCGCCTTCTTCATTAGGGTCGCCATTGGCATACCAACGAGCAAAGTGACCATCGAGCGGATAACGGCTGGCATTGTCTTTTTTCTCCGAGGCGTAATGGGCGAGTTCGCGAGGTTTGCCATTGTCATAAAAGGATTCATATTGACCAACCCATTGACCGTTAATGCGTTTGCCCCGCTCATTAACAGTGCCATCCTCAAAGTAGGACTCGGATTTACCCGTCAGTTTACCTTCGACATATTCATCTAAGCTGCGCAGTTGACCGTTGCTATGGTAACGGCGTGATTCACCGTGTCGCTGCCCCTGTTGCCATTGCTCAGAAGATTGCAGTTTGCCTGCGCTATAGCGCTCAAATAGTCCATCTTGAATGCCCATGTCGTAGTGGCTTTTTTCGAGCAAATTACCTTCGGCATCATAACGCTCCGATGGGCCATGAAGCGGATATTGTCCATTCTCAGCCAGCTTTGAGTCTTGATAGCTGCGCAGTTCTTTAAGTTGGCCATTGTCGTAGAAATACTTTTGCGTACCGGCAAGTTGGTTCTGCTTATAGTTGAGATCGCTGGTGAGGTTTCCTTCGGCATTAAAATATTGCTGCTGCCCATCTAAAGCGTCGTTAACATACTGTTCTTCAACTTGTAATTTACCCGCATCGTTAAATTGCTGACACTTGCCTTGGCGTTGCCCTGCCTTATATTGGCAGAGGCTGGCGAGTTCGCCATTGGGGTAAAATGTCCGTTCTTCACCATCGAGTTGATTAAGGTTGAACTGGCTGGCGCTCGATTTAGTTCCATCGTCGAAGAAGGTTTCCCACAATCCTTGGCGGCGGCCTTCGGCATCGAAGCGACCTGTCACAGAGGCTTGCCCGTCGGGATTTTGCTCTAAATAGGGGCCGGAGAGTTGGTTGTTCGCATAGCTTTGGCTTTGGGATAAGGTGCCGTTTTCATAGAAACTTTCCCATTTACCGTGGCGCAGGTTATCGAGGTAGCTTTCTTGGGCTTGCAGTTTACCACTGGCATAGAAGCGTTTTACTTGCTCTTTTTTACCGTCTTTATAGCGCGTTGTTTGGGTGAGTTGGCCGCTGCTGTTGTATTCCTTCCATTCGTCCGTGGGCACGCCTTTGGTAAATTGCTGCTCCTCTGTGACTGCACCGCTTAAATCGTACAGTCGCCAAGTGCCATCTTGATAACCTTGCAGGTAGTTTCCTTCGACTAGCTTGCTGTTATTGGTATGAAATACTTGCCATTTACCATTAGGGATCCCCTCTGAAAACTGCCCTAAGGTATAGCCTTGGTTATCGCGCACTATGGCGATATCGCCATTTAAGGGCATGCCAGTGGCGAGATTGTAATAGCTGGGTATTCCGTCCTGTTGGCGGATTTCGACCATCATGGAGGAGAGATTTTGCGCTGCCTGCGCATGGAGACTCACTATACTAGCCCCTGCAATGGCGAGGCTAATCACGCGAAATGGGGTATTGAACATGCTGATTCCTTGTTCTGGGTCTTAAGGCCAAGATATGTGCGGCCTATATAAGAATCCTAATTTTAAACTGCTTGGTTTATCTATTGCGCTGTGCACTTACATGCAGTGCACAGCGTCTAGGCTTAAGCTAAAACCGAGGGAAAACATCATCAGAAGTGACCACAGGTGGTGGCATTTCCTGATTTAAAAACTGGCCATGATTGTAGCTATTAATCACCCGTATCCAGCCATGATCCTTAAACTCGTATTGTTTACCATCAAGCCTGCCTAGTTCGTCATAATTGGCGATTTGGAGCACATAGTCTTCTGATGAGCGCAATTCCCAATGGCCGACTCGTTTACCTTGGTCGAAGCGACCATACCAATAGCGTCTTTCAGGGTTGGGTATTGGGCGGAAACCGTACTCACCATCGGTAAATATCCAATCGCCATCCTGTTGACCATTGCGGTATACGCCTTTTTCATACACTTGGCCATTATTGGCGTAACGTTGTACTAATCCATCGGGCTTGCCATGTTTAAAGTGAATAGACTCAAGCAACTGGCCTGAGTTGGTCTCGTTATGGTATTCACCGTGGAGCTCACCATTATCATCGTGGCTATAGGTGAGGGTGGCGTCGTCTTGAAATTTCTTCCAAGTGCCAGCTTGTTTATCCTTGGCATATTGACCTTGCTCTACTAGCTGAGTTTTCCCTGTGGTATGCTCAATTTTTACCGTTTCATAGGCGCCTTCACGCTTACCCGCCTGATAATATTCTCGGGAGAGGGTGATAACATCGTTGTAGTCAAAGGACTTGAGCTGTAAACCATTCAATTGGTTATTGAGTCGCTCCTGGCGCTCGATTAACAAGCCTTTTTTGAAGGTTTCGGAGAGTGACCAGTTTTTGAGTTTGTCTTCTTCTTGAGTCTCAATCAATTGGCCATCGCGATAGCGCTGCTGTTTACGATAAACCCAGCTATTACCTTGGTATTTGCTGTCTGTGTTTTTTTTAATTTGCCCTTGTTCATCGTATTCGATAGCTTGGAGGACATCACCCTTATCGTTGGTGACTTCCTTTAATTTGATCTGACCATTTTCATAATAAGTCAGCTGCTCACCGACCTTATAATCAGCTTGATATTGGTAGTGGCGCTCGACCTTGCCATCCGGGAAGTATTCAAAATAATCCCCCTGTTTTTTATCTTTAACATAAGCTTGGGTCGAAAGCAGTTTACCAAAGCCCCAATTCGTTTCGTTGCCATGTTTGAGCCCATCCACCATGGGGATTTCGAGGTGTAAGTTGCCATTGTCATAGTATTGGGTAACACAAGTGCCACTGTTGCAGACCTTGTCCCTAAGATTTCCATCCCTATCAAAGTGTTCGCTCATGCCGACCTTTTTGCCATTTTTAATGGTGGTCTTCATGCTGATTTGACCGTTGATATGGTAGAAAATTTGCTCACCTTCGCGTTGATTGTTAACAAATTGACAGTCGCAATCGAGCGAGCCATCTTCTTTGTAGATTTTGACTAGCCCTTGGCGTTGGCCTTGTTTATCAAAATGGCCTTCTTCCTGTAGCTTGCCACTGCTAAAACGGAACTGATAGGGACCATGTAGTTGTCCGTCGGTGAAATTGTGGCCCGTTGCCATGCCGCTAAAGTGCATGACCTCGGTATTGAGATAATAGAGCTCAACTTTAAACTGGCCGTCTTTGACTTCAACGGGTTGTTTTAAATAAAAACTGGCTGCTTTTTTATTTTTTACTGGTTCCCAGCTTTCATCCAGCAAAATGAAATCAGCACTCACTTGGGTGCTAATAAATAACAGTGCTCCAAGGAGCCGTTTTACTGTAAATATACGCATAACCGCTCCTTTTTATGGCAAAGGTTTAAAGGTGAATTCATAGGGGATATCGACGGGCTCTTTGGTGATCGTCATATAACTCACCTTGGCGGCGGGGCCTGCGATACTTAAATAGCGACCATCGACCAGCACCTCGTTTATCCGCTGCTCAGTATTTTCGGGGAGTCGAATGGTTAACAGATTGCCTTGGGCATCTTCGACCTTAAAGTAATTGTTAAGATCGCTACTTGGCTCATTGCCATATCCGGTTTGCGTCAGCCAAGACGCTAAATCGATTAACCAAGGGCGGTCGGTTACAGCCAGTTCTAAAGGCTGCCAGTGAATATCACCTTGGCAATGGATCTTGCCCTTGATCTGTTTATCGTAGAAAAACTGCCGCACGCGGTCTGGGGTCATCAAACTATAGGCTGCCCCGTTTGGGGCGTTGGGATCAAACTGCCAAGTGACGGGATTTTTACCCTCATTAAAGCCTTGATCTATTTCAGGTTTGCAGGCGCTTGCCAAGGCAGCTGACATGGGAATATACAGATTATGACCATTGTCAGTTACAGGTTTTATCCCTTGGATCGTACTGAACTCATTTTTTGCAGCATCTAGCGCCGGATTGATAAAACTACCTAGGCCAGCGTTACCAAACTCGGTGGGAGGATTAGCCAGATTTTTGTTGTAGTCGCTAAATTGTACAAAGCGGATCGTTTTGGTTTGAGTCAACTCCGGCTGGGGTTGTTGCTCAATTAACATCAGGGTTTTAGGAATTTCATCCAGCTTGAGTAACAGTGCGTTGCTGGTGAGGTGATGGCTCTCATCGGCCCCAATCAATTGTTCTAGCAGCTCCTTTTCCGTCGCCGTTAGCCAAGAGGGATGATTACCTTCGCGACGGGCCTCAGCCATCATGCCTTTAAATTGTTGGAAAGGCAGATTAATACTCTGATCCTCACTCTGCTTTGACACGACTTTAAAGAGTTTCGCCTCGGCATCGAGCACTTGGATTGTTAGGCTGGCATCGCCAACCCTGTAAGGTGTTGCCAGCAGTTCATCCCACGACTTTTCGACTATCTTATTCGTCTGTGGGATAAACGTTAGCTTGGCATTAATATGGTCTATCTGCTTGAGTTTATTCGCGGTGTTATCCCAACCCGTAGCAATGATATCGGTTGAAGATTCAATCGAGGGATTATAATTCCTCGCCCAACCTTTACCGTGCTGCCAGAAGTGAATGTCAATTGGTTTACCGTTAGCATCAAAGGCGGTTAAGTCCTCATAACGCACATCGGCTTCCACATATTGCGGACTCATATTGTGGACAAAGCGCAATTGCAGATCTTCAGGGGTATCAGTGCCCCAAGGGCCAAGATTATCTAAAATACCTTGTTGATCAGGTAATAAGGATTGAATAAATGCCTTATTATTGGGGCGATATTCCTGCGGTATATCGCTAATGCGGTACAGCTCCTTTTGCCGATCATCCCTATCGCGCTCAGCATCAAAGCTATCATCGGCATGCCAAAGCATACTCATGATGTAAGGGCGATCCTTAGGCGTCATCACGGTTCGGTGGGTGAAAGTACGCCCTTGGCGCTCTTCCCGTTGAAAAAACGCCATGCTCTCTAACCAACCGGTTTTGCGGTTAACTTCGAACTTGCCATAGGCCTTATACTTGTCTTTCTCCCCTTGTAATACGGCGATCAACTTATCTTCACTGACCTGCTCAACCGTCCAAGTTAAGCGCCCATCCATGGGGGCGTTGATGCTATAACCGACGCTAGGCTCAAGCGCTACAGGCATGGTTGGGGCTTGTTTAAACAAGTGATTAAGATTTTGCCAGCGCTCAAATAACTCCTTGATATCTTTTTGATCCATCTTGGCAATGGGGGTCAGTTCGCGGACTTCACCATTACTAAATTCCACATTAAAGCCATCTTTAACCAACTGAAAGATTTCATTGGACTTGCCTTTGGGGTCAATATTGCTCACCGGGATCGGCATGCCATAATCGCTAATTTGCAACAGGTTAGGTTGGATAAAAAAGCGGGCATTATGGGTTAGTGGCGTGGTTAAGCTGGCCGCCTTACCCCCTGCATCTTGTAATTGGTAATCCAGCAGTAATCGTGCCTGCAGTACTTTGCGAGTTTCGAAACCATCGTTGAGGCTTATGGTGGAAATAATCTGATACTCGCGATCTGCGGGTATATTCGTCGTAACCGATTCTGAGGACGTCGTTGAGTCATCGCAGGCGGTTAACAAGAGTGTGATACCTACCACTGTCAGTGCGATTGCGGCGTGAACTGCCTTGTATTTCCCTGTGGCCATTTGTGCTCCCTTGGCTACGCATGTTATTGAAATGTAAATGTATTAATCTTGGTTTGGCGACATTATACACAAAAACTATCTGAGGCAATAAAACGACGTCATCAAAATGTGAGCTTAAAAGGCGAGTAAGCAAGGTAAGAGGCTGTCCGTGCTTATTTTGTTTGCGACGAGGTTTAGGCCTTGCGGCAGTAAAGACGAGCTTAAGCGGATAATTAAGCGGGGGATAAAGCAAAACCCAAACCAAGGCGTGCTTGATTTGGGTTTACGCTGGGAGCCGCTGTTTCTATTTCGATGCTCGAGATCAGTGATTGATACTCGAGGACAGAAATCTGTTATCGAAAACAAGCTACAGCGAGAGGATCACGCTGGCGATTGCCGCACTCATGAGGTTAGCAAATACACCTGCGGCAATGGCGCGAAAACCATTACGGGCGATAAATTCGCGGCGCTCTGGCACCATGCTACCCAGTCCACCGATCAAAATCGCCATGGTTGAAATATTCGCAAAACCGCACAGGGCAAAAGTCACAACGGCCTGAGAATGGGCGCTCAGTTGGTCTTCGACTTTCATTAACTGGATAAAGGCCACGAACTCATTCACCACGATTTTTTGGCCAATCAGTGAGCCCGCAGTAATGGCTTCATGCCAAGGAATACCCAGCAGCCACGCCATAGGGGCGAACAGATAACCGAGCAAGAATTCGAAGCTTAACTGGTAACCGAACCATTCACCCACAGCGCCTAACATGCCGTTCAACAGGGCGATAACGCTGACAAAAGCTAGCAGAGTGGCACCAATCCCGACTGAAATCCGCATGCCTGACATAGCGCCATCGGCTAAGGCTTCAACCACATTGGTGGCGCGTGGCAGTTCGACTGAGGTGATTTCATCTGAATTGTTTTTGTCATTTTCGTTGGGTGGCATGAGGATTTTTGCCATCAACAGACCCGCGGGTGCTGACATAAAGGCGGCGGCAATCAAATAGTTAAGGTCGACACCTAAAGCGGCATATCCCACTAATGTACCGCCCGCGACTGAGGCTAAACCACAGCTCATGACCGCGAAGAATTGCGAATCGCTCATGTGCTTTAAATAGGGTTTGATCACCAGCGGCGCTTCAATCATGCCGACGAAGATGTTCGCCGTGGCAGATAAAGACTCGGCGCGGCCCGTGCCCAGTAAACGCTGCAGACCGCCACCAATAATGTTGATCACCTTAGGCATTAACCCAATATGGTACAGGGCCGAAATCAGCGCCGAGAAGAAGATGATGATACCTAACACATTGATCGCAAATACGAAGCCGACTTTACCCGTGGCGAGATCGCCAAACAGAAAGCCAATCCCTTGGTTGCCATAGGCAATCACGCTCGATACGCCCGCAGTAACGGATTGCAATACGGCCTTACCCGCAGGAACGTAGAGCACTAACAGGGCAAAGATAATTTGTAAGCCTAGGGCTAAAATCACAGTGCGGTAGGGAATGTTCTTGCGGTTCACTGACAGTAACCAAGCAAAAAACAAGATGCTAATCATGCCTAATATCGCGGTCATAATGGGTTTATTCTTTTGAGTGATAGAAGAAGTCGCGCATTGTAGGTCGAGTCAGCGTAAGGGCAAGTCGCGGGCGTTACTGGGCTGTTACGATAAAAATGTCGAAAATAGCAACATTTTAACTTGCTGTTTATGCAGGAGAATAAAATAAATTTTGGCTACTGTTGCCCAGAGGAAATAATATTTGTGTCTGCGGCAATAATAGACATCACGCCACAGACGGCTTTAGGCTGGTGCAGTAGTCAGTGCTGGTTTGAAATGCAGCTTAAGTGACTGTTGCTTAAATGACAGTAGCTTAAGTGGCTGCAGTTTAAGTGGTTGCAGTTTAAATGACTGTCTTACCTAACCAAGGTTTGAGCTTTTTATCCCAGTAGGGCGGGTGGCCGATATGGGACTTTAAACATTCGATAATCACTTTGTACTTAGTCGGTAAATGGCGCCGCCTTGGGTAAACCACATAAACGGGCATCTGTTGCAGCGGTTTCCAATCGGGTAAGAGTTGAATGAGCTTGCCGCTTTGAAATTCATCACTGAGTAAATACGTGGCCACATAGCCTATGCCTCGCCCAGCAATCACAGCATTACGCACGGCTTCGGCTAAGTCGACACGGTAATTGCCCGCGACATTGACGGTTTGCTCAATGTCATCCTTAGCAAAACTCCATCGATCATAATTACGGCTTTTACTTTGATAGATAACACAATTGTGCTGAGCTAACTCCCGTGGATGGTGTGGGATGCCGTGCTTGAGCAAATAATCGGGGGAGGCGACCACCACAAAGTTAGTCTCGGCGAGATGCTGGGCGATATAGCCTTCGTTCAGCTGTTCATGGTTAGTGATCCACAGATCGAGACCTTCTTCTAGCATGTCGGCCTTATGGTCGAACAGGCTTAGCTCAAATCGTAATTCGGGATATTTTTCCTGCAACACTTCCAGCGCGGGGATGATGTGTAAGGTGCCAAAGGATTGGGAAGAACCGAGGCGAATCGTGCCGCTAATGTCGTCGCGGGCATCCAGCATCATGGCCTCGGCATTTTGCGTTGCTTCAAACACTTGCTCACAATATCGCGCAAATTGCTGGCCAGCGTCAGTTAACACTAAGGTGCGCGTGGTGCGTTGCACTAACAACAAGTTCAGCTCAGCTTCTAACGCGCCAATTTGCTTGCTGACATAGGAGGTCGAGGTTTTTAACTTAGCTGCCGCTTGGGTAAAACTGCCACTGGTTACCAGAGTGTGAAATATCACCATCTGGCTAGCTCTATGTTGTATCACGCCAAGCCCTCTAGAATCTAAATCGCTATTTTAAGCTAGCCTAGCCTTAACCGACAGCCGTTTGTGCCAATCGTGTGTTATTTCAAACTAAGCTTACAAAACAGCACACGTCAAAGTCAGTTGCCCTAAGTACAATTCTTCCTTTACTCTTGAGTTAAATCTTCACACCCACAAGCTAGGGAAGTGACCTGTGGTTAGCTTGTTCAACGGAGGAATAACGATGACACAGCAAGACAAGCAAGCCGTAGCAGAAAAAAGCCAGATGAGTGTTCAGAAAATACAACCGATACCGCAGGAAGCCTTTGACTGGTATGATGAATATGCCCACGGCATTATCGATCGCCGTGAGTTTATGGGGCGGCTTGCAGGACTGGTGGCGCTAGGGTTTACCCTGACAACGCTCACGGGCGCACTCATGCCGAACTATGCCCTTGCCGAACAAGTGTCGTTTAACGACCCCAGTATTCAAGCCAGCTATGTTAAATTTCCCTCGCCCAATGGTTACGGTGAAGGGCGCGGCTATTTAGTGATACCCAATGAATTATTGCTTGCTGGCAGTGCCGCTGGTGAGCCCAAGACTTTAGATCCCAGTAAAAAAGCTGCTGTGATATTAGTGGTGCACGAGAACCGTGGCCTAAATCCCTATATCGAAGATGTTGCTCGCCGATTAGCGGCGCAGGGGTATATCGCCTTCGCCCCCGATGCACTTTATTCCCTCGGTGGTTATCCGGGTAATGATGATGCGGGCCGCACTATGCAAAGCAGTTTAGACAGAGCCAAAATCGAGCAAGACTTTATTGCCGCTGCGCAGTTTTTAAAAGCCCATCCCCAAAGCAATGGCAAACTCGGTGCCGTGGGTTTTTGTTTTGGCGGCTATATCGTCAATATGCTCGCCGCGACCATTCCCGATGAGCTTAATGCTGGTGTACCTTTCTATGGCACGCCAGCCGCAGTGGAACTGCGTAGCCGAGTGAAGGGACCGCTAATGTTGCAATTTGCTGGGCTCGATCAGCGGGTAAACGACACTTGGGCCGAGTACGAAACTCAGCTAAAAGCCAACAAAGCCGATTATGTCGCCTATCTTTACCCAAATGTGAATCACGGTTTTCATAACGACTCCACTGGCCGATACGATAAAGCCACCGCAGAACTTGCTTGGGCGCGCAGCTTAGCCTTCTTCGATACTCGACTGCGTGGCTAAGTGGGAGTGAAGCTCCGCTTACTCTGATCCCGCTTATTCTAATTCCGCTTACTTTGATTAAGTCGATGAGTGACCGATTCATGCGCGCTATATCATTCAAGCAAAAGCCGACTCTAGAGTCGGCTTTTATCTTAAATCTCCCACATACCTATGTGGGTTAGTCGTGCTCGAGGATCACTTCTTTTAAGCTTTGGATGGTTTTTACATCGAGATTACCAGCTTGTGTGCTCCAGGTGAGTCTTAGGTAATTGGCTAAGTCTTTAATCTGCTCGTCGCTTAACTCATCAGCATATCCCGGCATGGCATAAAAGCTGGTGGTAGCGTTGTAATGCTGGCTTTGAATACCTTTTAGCATCACGGCGACGATATTGTGCGGACTCGCTTTATCTAAGGTGGCGTTACCTGCCATCGCGGGCGCGACATTAGGACGACCTTCACCATTTTGGCCATGACAACCGGCGCAGTAACCTTTGTAGAGCGTATAACCTGGCAGTTCAGGTTTATGGCCGTTAAAGGTGAGCGGATCCGGTTTAAGATCATCGTCGTTATCGAGCAGATAACTGCTTACCGCGCGCATATCATCATCGGTTAAGTGGCTAAAGCTGTGATACACCACGGGATACATGCCGCCAAAGACGGTGCCTTTGCGGGAATAGCCTTCGGTAAATAGCGACTTAAGATCCTCATGGGTCCAGTTTTGCCTGTTAAGCTCAGCGGGGCGAATGTCCGATGCCTCTAGCCCTTCGATAATCGCGCCCTCAAAGTGCTTGTCCTGCTCCATGGCAAACAGCGTGTCTCTTGGGGTGTGGCATTCACCGCAGTGCCCTAGGGCATTGACTAAGTAATTGCCGCGGTTCCAATGCTCACTTTTTTCCTTGCTCGGGGTAAATTCCTTAGCATCGTGTGCGACTAAGTTCCAAGCTTTTAGGCCAAAACGCAGGTTAAACGGAAAGTACACATCATTGTCGCGGTTAGCTTGCTTGATGGGTTTAGTACTCATCAAATAGGCATAAATCGCCTTAGTGTCGTCGTCCGTCAGCAGGCTGTATGACGTGTAGGGCATAGCAGGGTAGAGGTTGCCGTTGACGCCAACACCGTGGTGCATGGCATCAAAAAAGTCCTCGTAGCTGTATTTGCCAATCCCAGTTTCTTTATCTGAGGTGATATTGGTCGAGTACACAGCGCCAAAGGGGGTTTCGAACGGCAAACCGCCCGCGAGTTCACGTCCGCCGACCGCAGTATGGCAGGCCACGCAGTCGCCTATCTTCATCAGATACGCGCCGCGTGCGATGTCACTATTTGTTGTATTGCCACCTTCATCGGCAACGCTGCTGGAACAGGCGAGCAAACCTAGCCCTAAACTCAGGAGTAGATTGTGACTCAGCAGATTTCTTATCCTACTCATGTGCGGGAAATAGCGCGAGAAATGGCGCAGATTGGCTGATGTCATCACAGGGTTAGCCCCTTAGTATTGAGGATCAGATCTTTGACCGCCGCATAGTATTTTACGTAGCCAGTACAGCGGCATACGTGTTCACTCAAGGCATCTTCAACGACTTTTTCAACTTGATCTTTAGCGATAGGTTGTCGCTCTAATCGCTCAAGCAGTGCGGTCGATTCGTTGACAAAGCCCGAGGTACACCAGCCACATTGAAACGAGAAGTGCTCCAAAAAAGCCTCTTGCACTGGGCTCAGGGCGGTGATTTCGCCAAGGGAGTTTTGTCTAGCATGACCTTCGACAGTGCGGACGCGTTTACCATTAAAACGCTCAACACCATTGATGCAGGTACGCACCACTTCGCTCATGCCTTGCTCGTCGTCGACGATCACTGTACAGGCGTGGCATACGCCCGCGCCGCAACCAAACTTAGTACCTGTGAGGTTTAAGTATTCATGTAGAAACTCAATCATCATCACACCATCGGCGACTTCAATCGGGCCTACGGCTTGGTTATTAATGGTCAGTTTAATAGACTGGCTCATGCCATGGCCTCCTTAATTTTTTTCGCTGTCATAGGTAAATCGTAAAAGCGGACATGGGTCGCTTGATACACGGCTTCAATCAGCGCCGCGACCACAGGGATCATCACCACTTCGGCGATACCACGGCTGGGATCGTTATCAGATAACTGTGGCAATATGGTATGACGTTGATCCCATACGCCCACATGCCGCGCTAACGGCACCTGATAGCGATTGAGGTTCCACGTACCATTGCCGGCGCCGGCTTCAAATGGCGGTAAGCCTTCATGCAGTGCATGGCCAATACCCATCGCAAGGCCACCTTGAATTTGCCCTTCGACCAGCTCTTTAACAATCACTTTGCCCGCCTCTAACCAAGTATGAGAACTCAGCAGCGTGACTTCGCCATTGCCTTCGTTTACGGCGACTTCAACCAAAGTGGCGCAGGGTGCGTAGTAAGTCACCATGGCATTGTTCAGTTCGGCCTTGGGATAACTCATGGCTTGACGATCGATCAAGTGATAGCCGTTAGACTTCATGCTGGCTTGGCGCGCTTTGATACTCATAGTCGTGTCGGAAGTGGCCGCAAACGTCGCGTTCCCTTCGCCGTATTGCAGCGCCAGCGCATCGAGTGCTAAACGCTCTTTAGTGCCAAGAATGTCGAAATCGGCTTCGGCCCAAGCCCAGCGATTAAAGGCATGACCCATCACGCCGACCACTAAGCCCATGTCGTGGGCGCGTTTCGCGAGGATATCGATCGACAGTGGCGGAAAGCCCAAGGCGGTTAACTTGCCATCGACCCAGCGACCATCGCGGGCGTTATGCAAATTAGTCGAGCCCATTGGCGTGTTAAAATACAACTCGTTCCAAATCGATACCGCCGCAGGCCACAGGCCGTGACGATAGATCACGTCGGCGGCGATGCGGGTGACATGGCTTTGATAATAGGCCGACATAGATGCCGACGAGGCCATGGCTTTAACCGGTGTCCAGCGTGGATTGGCCGCCATTTCATCTTGGCGTTGCTGCGAAATAATATAAGGATTATCGGTTTGCACTAATTGCATCGCATCCCAAATATCCACTTCGGCGAGTTTTACCTCATCGGCAAAGTTGCCGAGGGCATCGCTGACCACCACGGCTTGGGAGGTTTGCGTGCCAGTGCCCATTTCGATAAAGCCGATTTCTAGGGTGATTTTACCGTCTTTCGCTAGGCGAACCGCCGCACTTGGCGCAGCTGCGCCCGTACCATAATCTTTGGTGGCGATACCAAAACCGACGCCGTAACGCATCCCCGGATGTTTGGCCTCATAGTCCTTTTTATTCACCGCGCGGTTTTGCCACACGGGATCTTGTTCGGCCATGTCGAGCATTTCGCGGTAACGCAAAGTGCCGTTAGGAATTGCGCCTTGCGTATTACGCTGGCCGGACTCCATCACGTTGGCGGCGCGCAGTTTAAAGGGATCAACCTTTAACTCGTCGGCTATCTCGTGGATCATGCATTCCACCGCCGTCATCGATTGCAGCGTGCCATAACCGCGCATCGAACCCGCATCTGGGTTACGCGACGCATAGGCGGTGGCGATAATATCGTTACGCGGTGTGTAGTAAATGCTTTGCATCGCCGTCGCGCCAACCGAGGTCACAGAAGGGGTAAAGTTCACTCGTCCGCCGCCATCGACTGTCATCTGCGAAGTTAAGGCTTGGATTTTTAAGGTTGATTTATTCACCGCTAAGCGGCTTTTCATGATGAACGGATGACGCTTAAGGCCAGACTGGAATTGTTCGAATCTGTCATTGGCGAGTCGGATTGGCCCCTTGGCATAAATGGCCGCGAGCACGCCGTAATAGGGGAATATCGAATGGTCTTTCGCGCCAAATCCACCGCCGATATAAGGCGAGTGCACCACCAGATGTTTTACCTTGCCTGCCAGTGGGCCAGATAACAGCATGTGCACTGCCATCTCTTGAAAGTCCTGCGGCGACTGCGAGGTAATCACTGTATGAAATGTTTGGCTAGTTGCGTCATACCAGCCGTTAAAGGCTTCGGGTTCCATCATCATAGGATCGATGATCTGGGTGCGATATTCCCGCTCTAACACTTGCCATTGTTGATTGGCTTGGGCGCTAGCAATCTGCTTATCTATCTCACCCGCATAATAAAGCCCGCGCTCAGACACTGTCCCTTTGGCATTCGGATTGCCTAACCATTCTGGCTTGCGATCTTTTACGCTGGGGAAAAATAGCCCATCGTGGAGCGGGCTATATAAATCTTCCCTTGCGCCATTTTCACCTTCAACTCGAATAAGGCGCCAGCTGGCGTAGGGGTCTTTGGTGTCCGACACAAACGGCGTTTGCTCACCAAAGCGCAGTAAGGTCTGATCAAATTGCAGTAAAGATTTAGCTTGCTTAAAGGCGGGAAAACTGTCGAACAATAATATTGCCACCGCATGACCTAAGTAGTCGGCGGTTTGCCCTTCGGCCAGCAACATGTTGTCACCGTAAAAATCGGGCAGCTTGACCTTATCACGGGCCAGATCGGCCGCGGTAATCACTTTATAGGGCTTAGCCGATGCGGGCAGGTGGTCGAGGGAAAAGCCTTGATAAACATGGGAGGCATCGGCAGCGCGTAGAATAAAAGCGTAACCTTGCTGCTTGGGCCAGCCTTCCATGTCCATAGCGCGGTAATCACGGCCATAGACCTTTTGGCCTGTGACCTTAGCTATGCCGTCGTTACGAAACTTAGGTTTGGATTGACCATTAACCTGAGTTTGCCATTGGGCTGCCAGTTCAGGTGAGACAATCGCCGCATTCGCGCGACTCATTTCCCACAACAAAGGGGCCGAATATACGGCAACCCCGCCAATCACACATTGCTTGATAAAGGTCCGGCGTGATGTATTAGATGGTTCCATATCTCAACCTCAGTTGTGCTTCCGTGTCATATCAGCCGCGCTGCTTGGTATCGCCCGATATAGGCTTGTTGTCGATCGACTTTTTATTGATTGTTGCGACATAACTTTGATAAACACTGAATGTAAATTTACATTAGCCACGTTAGCATGTAGGGCTGAAAATGCAAATTTAGGCGGTTAATCGCCGCAGTTTTAATCAAGCTAAATTCGTGTGTAGCGCCTGTGTTATCAGGCTTCTACAGTGATGTTCGCACTGTGATTCAACTCAGTTACGTTATGGCTGAATTTTGCTCAGTGCCCTTTGTTCAGTACTCTTTGGCCAATGTGTTCACCGAACCCATTTTCCCATGTCAAAATTGGCTCGCTTGCCAAAACAGACCGCCTGACACAGCGAGACTTAATGCCACTGCAAGATCAAGAGATAGTGCTATTTGATGGCGACAGGTTTAGTCACATGCAGTCATATCAACATTGTTAAATCAGTGCTTGCTTAATTACTTGATTTGTAATGCTAAAGTTATAGACAAGTGTACGCTATGTCGCTATCTTAGGTTTTTAACAAGGATGAGCTTTAATCGCGTACCCGCGATTCGAGTCACTTGCATCAGGACGATGTGTCTTTTCTCTTTCTTAGATACCCAACTCCTCCTGCAAATTCGTGAATATGCTTTGGCACTTATGCTTGTTGCCATAGTGCTTATTGGCATTTTGCCCAATGTTCAGCAGTGGACGTTTTGAGCTAGTGCGACCTTGTTTTAATTGATGGCTTGGCTGACTAATGTTGGCGAAGTGCGGTAGCAATGGGGAAGCTTTGTCGGTTCACAATTTGCCGTTTCACAAAGTTGTGAACTGGTAATTTTGCGGCCTAGCGGCCGAGGTGAATCAAGGTCGTGGGTCTTCAACCCACACCCGACCAAGGAGGACTGCTCGTCCTATCCTCCTTGGATGCTCCAAGACGCCCCTAGCGAAGTTATATGCATTAGTTACTGGCCTAGTGCTTATTCGAAAATCACTAACGCTTCCGATGGTACATCCTGTACCCCGAAAGCTAGCTCGGCATCCATGCCTCGCTCACGTGATTTTCTTCAGCGCCCGTCGGCAACTTCGCAGGGTAGTGGTGTAATCCTTGAACTTTGTTATAACCAATGAATTATGTCAGCTTAAGCGGGCATAGAGTTCTCTGTGATTTATTATCAAAATTAGGAGTATTTTTATGCCATATGATTTGGGTAAAAGGTTAGTTATTGGTGTTGCTTCGAGCGCTATGTTTGATTTGACTGAATCGGATAAAGTTTTTCGCACGAAAGGTGAAGAAGAATATCGAAAATATCAATCGGAGAATATTGATAGTCCTTTACAAAAAGGGGTATCGTTTTCATTTGTTAAGCGTTTGCTTTCATTGAATAATTTAAGCGAAAATCCAGAGTCAGATCCATTAGTAGAAGTTATGCTGTTATCGCGAAATGATCCTGATACAGGACTTCGTGTTATGAAATCAATTAAGCATCATAATTTACCTATTTCACGAGCGATCTTTATGCAAGGTAAATCTCCATACGAGTATATTCCAGCATTAAGCATTTCATTATTTCTATCAGGTAATTCATCTGACGTAAAAGAAGCTATACGGTTAGGGTACCCAGCAGGTCATGTAATGAAATCGACGATAGTTGATGAAGACGGTGATGATTTAAGAATTGCATTCGACTTTGATGGAGTACTGGCTGATGATGAGTCAGAGGCTGTTATGCATAACACTGAGGACCTTAACCAATTTCATGAACATGAAACTAAGAATGTTTTGCAGCCACATAATCCTGGCCCATTAAAAGAGTTTTTAGTTAAAGTTTCAGCCATTCAGAAAATTGAAGAAAAAAAGAAGAAATTAGAGCCTGACTATCACAATCGACTACGAGTTTCAATCGTTACAGCTCGAAATGCTCCTTCGCATGAAAGGGCTTTGAATACTCTGAAAGAGTGGGGAGTAATGACAAACGACGCATTCTTTCTTGGCGGCGTAGATAAGGGTTTAATCTTGGGGGTTTTAAAGCCGCATATTTTCTTTGACGATCAATCAGGCCATTTAAATTCAACAAGTACTGTAGCCCCTTCTGTTCACATACCATTTGGTGTGAAAAATGCTGAAGTTATCGGCGAAAAATAAATTTAAGTTAGTTGGCGACAATAAATAAAATATTACAGTGGTTGGTAAAATATATTTTTTGAATAGTGTGCTGTTTCATTTTTTAGTTTGTACTTAAAGCCTAGATAATATTTTTAAGTGAAAGAAGTATTTAGTTTAGTACGATTTACATGGATGAGTAACTTATGACAGACGTGAAAACATTTGATGAATGCATAGCTATAACAGGAACAGCGAAAAAGCATTTGATGCTAGGTAATGGTTTCAGTATTGCATTGTTTCCAAAGATATTTAATTATAAGACTCTAGCCGAGAATATTGAATCTGAACGTATTAACTTGTTGTTTAAGGCCATAGATACCAACGATTTTGAATTTGTAATGAGGCGACTATAGGAGGCTGCTGGTATAGTTCAACACTATGATTCATCTGAGGTTATTACTGAAAGGATACATGAGGATATAGAAGGTCTTAAAAGAACATTAATTCAAGTAATAACCAAATGCCATCCACCAAAACCATCAGAAATAACAGAGCACCAATATAATAGTTGTCGTAATTTCCTACTGAACTTTGTTGGAGGGAAAACATATACCTTTAACTATGACCTAATACTTTATTGGGTATTAATGCATTTTCATGAAGACAAGGCTCTTAAGTTGCCATGTGATGATGGATTTCGTTATAGATATTCAGATGAATTTGTTTCAGATGAGGAACGAGATACTTCTTTACACTGGGAAATCGGACAGGAAAGAGATCAAAGTACATATTATATTCATGGTGCGATGCATATCTTTAGTGATGGTTCTGATATCGAAAAACTATCTTACTCAAATGTTGGTTTGCCATTGGCTTTTCAAGTTAAAAAATCAATTGAAAAAGATAGATTTCCAGTATTCATATCAGAAGGAACAACAGAGCATAAGTTAGCTAGAATCAAAAGAAATGGATATCTTTCAAGAACTTTTTCTTCGCTAAAAAATATCAAAGGAAATTTATTTATATTTGGTCATTCTATTCGTGACGAAGATGATCATGTTTTTGATTTTATTAATCATAATAATAAAAGTTTAAATATTTATATTAGCCTGTATGGTGGCGTAAATGATGAGCATAATCAGGTTATTATCAGCAAGGTTAATGGGTGGCGGAGAAAGTATCCCGGGAAAATTATTGAGTTCTATGATTCTGCTACAGTGAAAGTTTGGGGTTAATGACGATTAAATATCTTTAATAATTTTAGAATTATCTGGATGAGGTAAAAAATGGAAGTTGCTCTGTGTACTGTTGATGGGGAAAAGTGGCTAGCAGACGATTTTTATGCTTTAGGCGAAACAGCTATTGTACTTATGCGACGAAATTTGAAGTGCATTTCATGTGATGGTGACGCTTGGTTCAGAAAATCTAGTTATGGTAATAAAGTACCTCATTTCTGTGCTCATCATGAAGATAATTGTGGCTTTGCTACTAACTATGAAGTTGTGGATGATGGCGATGGTGGTGATGGCCAGTCAGCAGCGAATCCAGATAGTGGCATTATTTTAAATTTAGGTTTGGAAAGTAACTACCAAGTTGATGTCAAAACTCAAGAGCCTAAAATTGATCTACCATTAGGTGAGAAAAGATCTGGTTTAATGGCTGTTAATGCTGGCGGTAAAAATTATCCAGCACATTTAACTTTAAAGAATACTCTTTATAAATTAGTTCGATCAGATAAACTTTATTCTTCAGATACTAAAGTAATTATTCCCAATACTCCATTTCAAGGCTTGCCTGAAATAGCTAGTCAACTATTTGTTAATTTTAAAGATGTCCACGCGGGGCTTGATGGCCAGAATAGGATATTTTGGGGGTTCATTAGTGATGCAGGATATACTGCAGATGGTCGACTTTGGTTAAATGCAGGTAATAGAACAGACGGTTTAAGTGTATCGATTAATCCTGATATTACAGAAGAGTTTAGGACTTACTTTAAAGTCGATAAGTCTTTAGAACAATTAGAAGCTTGCCATGCATTGATCATTGGTAACTGCTACTTTGCCTCTACAGGGAAGCCAGTTATATGGTGCGGTAGCTTAGATTATGTAGTTCTTAGGCGATACAATTTCGATAAGCAACTCTTAGTTGAAGATATAGTGGTTTAATGAGACACCCATTGTTAAATTGGCTAAGAGATAGGACACGCATAATTCTTTAAATGTGAAAAGTTAACTCTAATCTTACAGAAGTTCACCGATCCCCTGTGAAGTTGCTGAAGGGCGTTGAAGAAAATAGCGTGAGCTCGGCATGGATGCCGAGCTAGCTTTCGGGGGGAAGGGACGCCCCATCGGAAGCGTTAGCGATTTTCGAATAAGCACGAAGCCAGTAACTAATGCATGTAACTTCGCTAGGGGCGGCAAGGGGAGATGCAAGAGGGGGATTGCTGTTGATCCCCTTCTTGCCCTGGTGTGGAATGGAATTCCACGACTTTGATTTTGTTATTTATTTCAAAAGATAAGGTTTGCAATAACTCGAAACAGAGCAGATTTATTGGAGGTAAATTGAAGTTTTTAGTGATTATCTTCGGCATAGCGGTGTCGATAGTTATGCATGGAAGTGGGTTGTCTGTCGATAACAAATGGTGGTGGGATTTACTGTTATCTTTCAATGTAAAAGCGTTAAGTGAAAACTTGGGGATGGTTGTATTTTGCTTTTGGATACATCTTCCACTGATGATCATATTTTCTTTAGCATGTGCTTTGATTATTAATCGAGTTGGGTATCCAAGGTATTTTATTTACTCTGTGTTAGGTACTTCATTTTTTACATTTGTTGTGCTGCCATCACTGCCTGTTTTCGATGTGTTATTAGCTGGCGGGATGAGTCCATTACGTTTTATCGATATCTTTGTAAAAACACTCATGTTTCTGACCTTGTTCTTTGTTTTTAATATACTTATGAAAAAGTATAATAGGTTGAATTTATTTGGTTAATTTTTACTTTCAAGATGTTTCGCTGACTGTGTTTATTGATTTGTTTTAGGGGTGATTTAAGAGTTTTATGAAAAAAATTAGTTTTTTGGGTATGAGCATAGTGCTTGCTTTGACACTTGTTATCGGCCTTGTAGTTGATTTGATAGTTGAATTTAAGTCTGAATCGATTTTTATGCAGATGAATATTTTTAGCTTTAAATTATTGTTTTCGTTACTTAGCATGCTTTGTGTATATATTGCTATTGCAGTCACTTTTAATTTTAAAGTGTTACCTATGCTTATAGGCAAAGATTATCCGTCAAATTACTTTAGGTGGTCTAAATTTCGATATCTAGAAGTTTTCTTTTTATTGTCATCCCAAAACCACCGCCTCTGGCGGTGGTGATTGTTCCTTGAGGCTATAGCCTGAATTACGCCCATGCTAAAAGAGACTTCTTATTCACCACAAGTAAGAGGAGACGAAAAGCATGGGCGAT
>NZ_JALBYT010000050.1:0-19827 GCF_022690845.1 Shewanella sp. N2AIL
GCAATATACAACGAAATGAGACCGCATCTGAGTTTGAATATGGCAACCCCTAATCAGGTGCACAATAGAAAAGGCCAGCTACAGGAGCTGGCCTAAAAACTGTCAACCTATCTTAGGACGGGACAGACTAATGCAGACTTTTCCCTTTTTAGGTCGCTTGGGTATATAATCCCCCGATTATTCTTTTAACCAATTTTGCTGTTTTAAAATTGCCCGCGGAAATCCCATGAAGTTTATTGTAAAGCTGTACCCAGAAATCATGATGAAGAGCAAGCCTGTACGTATGCGCTTCACCAAAATGCTTGAAACCAACATACGTAATGTGCTCAAAAAAGTCGACGAAGACGCTAAAGTTCAACGTCAGTGGGACCGCATTATGGTGATGGTACCAAAGGATAAGCCAGAATTGGCCCAAGCCTTCGGTGAGCGTTTGGCGTGTATTCCTGGTATTGCCCACGTAGTACAAGTGGACGAGTACAGCTTTGAATCTGTAGATGATATTTATCAGCAAGTCTTGCCTGTTTACCGTGACCAACTCGCGGGTAAAACCTTTTGCGTGCGAGTTAAGCGCTCAGGCGATCACGATTTTAATTCTATCGAAGTGGAGCGTTACGTCGGCGGCGGCTTAAATCAGTTTACCGATGCTTTAGGCGTACGTTTAAAGAATCCCGATATTACTGTTAACCTTGAAATTGACCGCGATAATCTTTACATGGTCACTAAGCGTATTGAAGGCTTAGGTGGCTTCCCGATGGCGACGCAGGAAGATGTGTTGTCTTTGATTTCAGGTGGTTTTGACTCAGGTGTGTCAAGCTATCAGTTTATCAAAAAGGGCGCGCGTACCCATTATTGCTTCTTTAATCTGGGCGGCGCGCAGCACGAAATTGGCGTTAAACAAGTGGCCTACCATTTGTGGAAAACCTACGGCGAATCCCACAAGGTGAAGTTTATCTCTGTGCCTTTTGAGCCTGTGGTTGCTGAGATTTTAGAGCGTATTGATAATGGCCAAATGGGCGTAGTGCTCAAGCGTATGATGATGCGCACTGCGGCGCGCATTGCAGAACGTATGGGCATTCAAGCCTTGGTAACCGGTGAAAGTTTAGGTCAAGTATCTAGCCAAACGCTGACCAATTTAAACGTGATTGACCGCTGTACTGAGCTGCTGATTTTACGTCCGCTGATCGCCATGGATAAACAAGACATTATCAACGAGAGTCGTAAAATCGGTACCGAAGATTTTGCCAAGTCTATGCCTGAATATTGCGGCGTGATTTCGCAAAAGCCAACGGTTAAAGCGGTATTAGCGAAAGTTGAAGCGGAAGAGAAGAAGTTCTCTGAAGATTTGATTGATCAAATCATCGCCCAGTCTGTCACTATTGATATCAGGGAGATCGCAGAACAAATGGATACTCGGATTACTGAGACTGAAACGGTTGCCAGTATCGATAGCAACCAAGTGGTCATTGATATTCGCGCCCCAGAAGAAGAGGAAAGCAAACCGCTGCACATTGAAGGTATTGAGATCAAACGTATCCCATTCTTCAAGTTAGCGACTCAATTTGCCGATCTCGATAAGCAAAAGACTTATTTGCTGTATTGTGAGCGTGGGGTGATGAGTAAATTGCAGGCATTGTATTTAATCGAGCAAGGCTATACGAACGTCAAAGTGTATCGCCCATAAATCCAGGCAAACTTGCCCACTGACACGTCTTGTCAGTGGGAAGTGCCATAGGTCTAGGATACAAAAAAGCCGCATATTAATGCGGCTTTTTGTTAGGTCTTGGGTTGAAAACCTGAATTGGTGTTGTCTTATAAGCTATTAGGCTTAACGACCTGCTGATTTGATGCGACATCATCTGTGGCAATCAATAGCGTGGCTTCTTGCAGCACTTCTTGGTGCATTTTATTCATTGCAGCGGTTAAATCTGCAGTGATACTGGCTTGTAAGTCGCTAGTATCGATGACGATTTCGTCAACGAGTACATTAGCACTGGCATTTAAGCTGAGTGCTGAAATTATCGCTAACGCAAACGCTGATTTTAAATTAAACATAGTCGCCTCCGGGCTGACAAATTAATGCTGTCAGACATTCCCATCACCAACTTTGAGATTGTCCAACTAGGGTGTTTCATAGATATAAGTGTTTCGTGGATACCGCTGTTTCAATGGCGCAAAATTTAACCAAAATCACTGGCCTTTACAAACGATTAAATGTAACAATACGGATTAGAAAAACTAATTAAAAAACGAGACTGAGATCACTATGTCCAGACGATTACCACCGCTTAATGCGGTTAAAGCATTTGAGGCAGCCGCGCGGCATTTGAGCTTTACGCGGGCAGCAGAAGAATTGTTTGTTACGCAAGCTGCGGTGAGCCATCAAATAAAGGCATTAGAAGATTTCCTCGGATTAAAATTATTTCGCCGAAAAAACCGTTCTTTGCTTTTAACTGAAGAAGGGCAGAGCTACTTTCTCGACATCAAAGACATCTTTATTCAACTCGCCGATGCTACCGACCGTTTACTTGCCCGCAGTGCGATTGGCTCGCTGACGGTTAGTATGTCACCCAGTTTTGCGATTCAATGGTTAGTGCCGCGTTTGGCAAAGTTCAGTGAGAAAAACCCCGATATCGACGTGCGTATTAAAGCTGTCGATACCGAAGCCAGCTCACTAACCGATGATGTGGATGTGGCGATTTATTATGGTTTAGGCAATTGGCCTGGCTTGCGTGCCGATAAGCTCAGAAACGAAGTGCTCATTCCTGTGTGTTCGCCCATGTTACTCAATGGCCCTAAGCCACTGTCAAAACCGAGCGATTTAAAATATCACACGCTATTACATGATATGAATCGTCACGATTGGCAGGCGTGGTTTAGACAATGTGGGATTAACGATATTAATGTGAACCAAGGCCCCATCTTCAGTCATTCGTCCTTGGTATTGCAGGCGGCGGCCCATGGTCAAGGCGTGGCTTTAGGTTACAGCGTACTGGCGCGTCCCGATATAAAAGCGGGGCGTCTCGTGTGCCCATTCCAAGAAGTCTTGGTCAGTAAAGATGCTTACTACTTGGTTTGCCAGCAGAATCACGCTGAACTTGGTAAGGTCGTCGCGTTTCGCGAATGGATGTTAGATATGTTTGCTGAGGAGTCGCGTAGTGAGTTGTTGCCCGGATAAGCCAAGTTTTGTGTTAGAGGGTGAGCCTGCGAGCACTGTGGTTTTACTGGCCCACGGCGCGGGCGCTAATATGGACTCTGAGTTTATGAAGGCCATGTCGGTGGGGCTAGTGGCTAAGGGCTGCCAAGTGATGCGCTTTAATTTTCCCTATATGCAGGCCAATGCCGTCGATGGTAAACGACGTCCACCGGACCGCGCGCCTAAATTGCTCGCGTGTTTTACACAAATGCTCGATATCGCCCATTCACAACCTAAGGTCGAGCGCGTCGTACTGATGGGCAAATCTATGGGCGGGCGTATGGCAGCGTTATTAGCCTGCGATCCCGCGCTAGCTTCGCGCATCGATAGAGTGATTTGTTTAGGTTATCCCTTTGTGCCACTTAAAGGCGGTGAGCCTAGATTGGAACCTTTGAATGAATGCCAAGTCCCAGTATTAGTCGTACAGGGCGAGCGGGATAAGTTTGGTGGCAAAGAGCAGATCCCAAATTGGCCCTTGAAGGCAGAGATAGGATTGGCTTGGATAACCGACGGCGATCATAGTTTTGTCCCAAGAAAGTCGTCAGGCACCACTGAAGCGGCTAACCTTGCACGTGCCATTGATTTATCTAGCGATTTTATTGGTTAGCTTAATGTTGAGTGATGAATGTTGAATGAGTTAAGCCCATTCCAGCAGGAGAGTTAAATGCGTAAAGGTCTATTGTTACTCGCCGCCGTGAGCGGATTTTTAGCCGTCGCCTTAGGGGCTTTTGGTGCCCATGGTTTAAAAGCCGTCGCACCACCGGATTTGATTGACGTGTTTAATCTTGGGGTGCAATACCATTTCTACCATACCTTCGCCTTAATCATGGTTGCCTTTTCGGGCCAATGGTTAACCTCACGTTTATTGGACTGGTCGGCCTATTTGTTTATTGCAGGCATAGTGTTGTTTTCTGGCTCGTTATACGGGCTGGCATTGTTCGGCACTAAGTGGCTTGGCCCTGTTACGCCGATGGGCGGTGGGTGTTTCTTACTTGGCTGGTTATTATTTGCCGCTGCGGTATGGCGCCATAAAGTGATTGACGGTCACGAGTCTTAATCTCGAACGTTAAGTGTGAGTTAACAGGCTTAGGGCGCACCTAAGCCTTTTTTATTTCTCCAATCGCAATTCAATGTTCCGCACTAGGCAAATAGGGCATTTATGGATTGAAATTGGTATACTGACGCCCAAATCGATAGTCAGCCAATGCTTTGGCTTGGATTTCTCAGGGATCCCCATGAAAAACCTATTTTTATTTTGCCGCGCAGGCTTTGAAAAAGAATGCGCTGCAGAAATCCAACAGCGAGCCGGTGAGCTCAATGTGGGTGGCTTTGTTAAGGCCAACAATAACGACGCCTATGTCGTGTACCAATGTTTTGAAGATGACGCCGCAGATACGTTAGTAAAACAACTGCCTTTAGATTCGCTCATTTTCGCTCGCCAGATGTTTGCTGCCAGCGACTTATTAGTCGACTTGCCTGAAAACGACAGAATTAGCCCAATCGTGGCGGCACTCAGTGACGTCAGCAAAGCGGGCGAAGTTCGGGTTGAAACGCCAGATACTAACGAAGCGAAAGAGCTCTCGGCTTTTTGCCGTAAGTTCACTGTGCCTTTACGCCAGCATTTGAAAAAATCCGGCAGTTTGCTCGCGCAGGAAAATCCAAAACGTCCGATTATCCACGTGTGTTTTATCGGACCCGGCCGTGCCTATGTGGGTTATTCCTACAGCAATAACAGCTCGCCACACTTTATGGGTATTCCACGTCTGAAAATGGCGGCGGATGCTCCGAGTCGTTCTAGCCTGAAACTCGATGAAGCCTTTGGCCAATTCGTGCCTAAGGAAGAGCAAGAAGAGCGTATTCGCAGTGGTATGAACTCAGTGGATTTGGGCGCTTGCCCAGGTGGCTGGACTTATCAACTGGTGCGTCGCGGCATGTTTGTCTCGGCTGTTGATAATGGTCCCATGGATGAGAAACTCATGGAAACGGGCCAAGTGAAACATTACCGTGAAGACGGTTTCCGTTTCGAGCCACAGCGCAAAAATATCTATTGGCTAGTGTGCGACATGGTTGAGAAACCAGCGCGCGTTGCCGAACTGATTGAAGCTTGGGCGATTAACGGTTGGTTTAAGGAAGCGATTTTCAACCTTAAATTACCGATGAAGAGCCGCTATAAAGAAGTTACTGCCATTCTTGAGACCATGCAGACCATTCTTAAAGAGAATGGCGTGACCGATTTTAAAGTGCAGTGTAAGCATCTTTATCACGATCGTGATGAAGTGACAGTGCATTTATGGCTGCGTCCTAATACCGCGTGGAATTAATTCCTGCGAAACTCTGCAGTGATATTGCTGTCGTTACTCGCGAACGTTACTTAGGTACGCTAATACGGTAATCGTCAGGCGGGTTTAAAAGCCATGTCCCGTCCTAAGATAGGTTGACAGTTTTTAGGCCAGCTCCAGTAGCTGGCCTTTTCTATTGTGCACCTGATTAGGGGTTGCCATATTCAAACTCAGATGCGGTCTCATATCGTTGTATATTGCTATCGATTCTCTAACAAGTATCTTCAGCTCCGCAAATGTCCTACATCGGTGCAGTAAAAACTCCTGCTTCAGTATGCCATTCACTCTTTCTGCTAATGCATTTTGGTAGCAATCATAACCATCCGTCATTGACGGCTGGATTTGGCTCGCCTGAAGCGCATTCTGATAAACTGCTGAGCAGTATTGTAAGCCTCTGTCTGAGTGATGCACTGCGTTGCCGATATAGCGTTTATCTTTTATGGCCATTTTTAACGCTTTCACCACACTCTCCGCTTTCATGTCTTTACTCACGTGATGACCGACTATCTTACGAGAACTGGCATCGGTGACCAGTGACAGGTAGTGCACTCCTTGGTCTGACTCAAGATAGGTGATATCGCTGACCAGTACATGCCCTGCATCATGCAGTCCTTCCTCTTTCAGCAGATTAGGATGCTTCTTCATCCAGTGTTTGCTGAACGTGGTTTTTGTGTAGCTTTTCTTCGGTTTAACCAGTAAACCTTCACTTCTCAAATAGGTAAAGAACCCATCTCGCCCAAGTTTAATATCGTGCTCAACCAGCTTGGATTTTATCAACGTGTAGAGCTTACGGGCCCCTAACCTTGGCATATATTTACGCCAGTACTGAACCCAGTCTTTGATGACCGATAGCTCAGCTCTACGACTTTCCATTCGAGCAACTGCCTGGTAGATACCTTGCCTCGACATACCCGCAGCACGACATGCGGCTGCGAGGTTTATTTCTCCGTTGCCTTTTGCTTGCCAGACGTACCGGATAAGTACTTTTTTCTGAGGCCTGCTCCATATTCATTGTCCATGATATCAACCATGCCATTGAGGATTTTGTTACGCAGTTTCTCTTCTGCTAACTCACGTTCAAGGCGCTTGATCGTTTCGGCAGGGGTTTCTTTTGACTTAGGCATAAGGGGATGCTGAAAAGGTTTCGACCAATCGAGTCTACCATGTTTTCTAAGCCAAACGAGTACCGTTGAACGGCCTTGAATGCCAAAACGGGCTTGGGCTTGTTTGTACGTCATTTCGCCTTTTTCAACACGCTCTACAACGCCTAATTTAAAGGCTAAGGTGTAATCTCGTTGTGTGCGCTTACGGCTTGAGTTAATTGATGTTGTCATAAAGAAGTCCTCTTTATGTCAACGTATTTCAGGACGGGACAGCACAAACAAAAAAGGCCATCATTGCTGATGGCCTTTCTCGTAAAATATGGCGGAGGAGCAGGGATTTGAACCCTGGGTGGGCTATAAACCCACGCCGGTTTTCAAGACCGGTGCATTAAACCACTCTGCCACCCCTCCGAACGAGCGAGATAATAGCTATCTCCTACTCCGCTGTAAACTCTTAATTTAAAATAGCAATCCACATGGTCAATCTACATCCAATTTGCTTAAAAAATCGCATAATTCGACTTATGCTTTGAATTTCCGGTCAGTTAAAGCGCCACTAACAAGGCGATCCACTACATAACTTTTTATCAGGATATTAGGCTTAAGCTCGATTAATATTGATTAAACGGTCGGATAGTTTCTGCATTTCAAGGCTTAACGCATCGAGTGCGGTCGCATCGAGTGAGTTATCTTCACTAATGCTATTAATCCTCACCGCCAACTCATTGATCTCCTGAGTCACTTGGCTTTGTTGCTGAGCAGCTAAAGCAATTTGCTGGGCTCGCTGCGAAATATCATCGAAACTTTGTACAGTACTCGATAGAGAACTGGCCGCTCCCTCAGCCTCAGCAACTGCGTGGACAGTGCGGGACTCGCCCGTTTGCATCGCTTGTACCGCAAGCCGCGAAGCCGATTGCAAAGCATTAATCATGGTACTGATTTCATTGGCGGAATCTTGAGTACGACCAGCAAGAGTTCGCACTTCATCGGCAACAACCGCAAAGCCGCGACCCTGTTCCCCCGCCCTTGCCGCTTCTATTGCCGCATTTAACGCTAACAGATTAGTTTGCTCTGAAATCGCCTTGATCACATCCAATACGGCGCCCACTTTCTGGCTATCTTGAGCCAACTGGGATATCACCTTGGTCGCATTGGCGATCTCCCCCGCTAATGCCTCAATCGAGGCATTGCTGGATGACACTCGGGTTTGCCCTTCCCGCACCACAATTAAAGAGGATTGCGCCGTTGCAGCACAATCGTTAGTGTTATTCGCCACTTCCATCGCGCTTGACGACATTTGTGTTATCGCCGCGGCGAGTTGCGCACTCTCAAGACGCTGCTGTTCTGCACGTTGGGCTAACCTATGGCTAAGACCACTTAATTGCGTTGCCTCAAACTGAACTTTCTTCGCCTCTTGGGTGATCAAATCTAACATTGCCCTCAGTGTACCCGCATAGGTATTTACTGCTCGACGCAAAGCGCCAATTTCATCATCCCGCTGAATTTGCAGTTCGACATTGGCACCCAAATTACCGCTCCCAAGGGAAGCAATTTGATCTGTGGTTTCTTCAAGTTGCGCCAACAGTTTTTTACCCGACAACCACGCCAAATAAAGTAAAATGGCGAGCAAGGGTAATAAAAACAACAAAATATCAAAGGTCAGCTCACGGGCAAGCCCTGTAACTCGGGTCTTTGGCGTCACAAGACCAATCACCCATCCGGTATCAGGCATCACAAAAAGGCTTACCTCGCTCGCCTGATTGAGTCTTCCATCCTTATCTAAACTCACAGAAATAACATTATTGATTGAGGTTTGCTTAAGTGCTGCTTCAACGGGGGCAAGCCAAGGTAACTGCCCGACGAGATCGGTAAAGCGCAGCATAGTGTCGGACTTATTCGCTTCAGGAAAATGCAAGATATTACCCGCTTGATCTAAAGCAAAAGCATAGCCGTCAGTTACATTGCCATGTTCTGTTAGAAATTTAGCTAAATCATCAAGTTTTAAATCTATTGTTGCGACCCCGGCAAATGTCCCCGTCAGACGATATGGCACACTGCATGTCACCATCGCCACTTTCGTCACGGTATCCTGATAGGCTTCAGACCATAGGCACTGGGATACAGAACTGGTGCGTGCCCCTGTATACCAAGGATCATTGTGATAGCCAGGGCCAGATTGCGCATTATAGTCATCTGAATAAGCCAGCAAATTATCGCTACCACGGGCCCAGAAAAAACTGTGGCGGGTGCTTCCAGCGACAAATTTATCTGGCTCTGGCCAGATCCCACCGCCTGCAATAGTGAGATCGCCATTGTTATCAATTAGATTAGGTAAGGAATTAAGATAAAGAGCTTGCTCGTGGGGTAGCACTTCTGCAAGGCGTGCAAGGCTTAAAGTAATACCCTCAATGCTGGCAAGCTTAAGTGCGAGTTGCCTCACGATACTGCTACCGGTTTGCTCAATTAGCTCCTGACTCGCCGCCACTACTCTAGGTTGCCCCCTCAGTGACATCACACCAAAAACGGCGAGTCCGGTCAGTAAAAGCAGTACTATGCTGCCCATAGTGAGGCGCTGCGAAATACGTGTTGGTAACCACATAGCTTTCTCTACTTAAAATAAGTCACCCAGATGGGAGAATTGCTCGGCCGTATGACCCAAGATTGTCGAGAATCATACGTCGCACCATCCTAGTGCAAATTTTAAAGGCCATAAAAACCATTAAGTTGGCCACGGATTTGAGTGTAGACCATAAACAAGAAGAGCAGACATAAAAGACCATCTCTCCTTCCTGAAGCAGAACTTAGAATAAGCAACTTTGGTTCAAATTATACAAACCCAAAATGCCATCATTGCTGATGGCCTTTATCGTGAATATGGCGCAGGAGCTGCGCTTCAAATCAGGAACCCAAGGGTTCAAACTGTATAAATGCAAAATGCCGCTAATTGCTTAGCTGCCTTTTGACTAAATATGACGGAGGAGCTGAGCTTAAAATCAGGAACCCAAGGGTTCAAACTGTATAAATACAAAATGCCGCTAATTGCTTAGCGGCATTTTGACTAAATATGAGGGAGGAGCTGAGCTTAGAATGAGGAACCTTGGTTCAAATCATACAAACAAAAAAGGCCATCATTGCTGATGGCCTTTCTCGTAAAATATGGCGCAGGAGCTGCGCTTAAAATCAGGAACCCAAGGGTTCAAACTGTATAAATGCAAAATGCCGCTAATTGCTTAGCGGCATTTTGACTAAATATGGCGGAGGAGCAGGGATTTGAACCCTGGGTGGGCTATAAACCCACGCCGGTTTTCAAGACCGGTGCATTAAACCACTCTGCCACCCCTCCGAACGCCGAAAATAATATAAGCATACCGCTAGCTTGTAAACCTCAATTTTTAATTATTGAGCCAAATGCTCAACTTATGTTCACCAAGATGTTTTTTACGGCAAATACATCGCTAGTTTCAACGAATAATCGGGCAAACAGACGTAAAAACACCTATACAGTGAGAGACTTGTCGTCTTGGTATGGTAAAATCACTGTAACTTTTCACGGTAAATGCTTATATGAATTCACTCTTGATACCCACGTCTTCACTCGCACCTGAATTTAGCCTGCCAACCCTTTCCGAAACGGCTGCCAATCTAAGCGCATTGCTCTTAGGGCAAGAGCGCACTGTGGACGCGTTTAAACTCCACCAAGCTATTGTCGATCAACACTTGTATCTGGCCGATTTCCCGAGCATTGACCGCCAGTTAATGATCAAAGCCTGTATCGATAGCCTTGCACCTTTGTCCCCTGCGTATTTAGTGGCGACACGTACGATTGATAAGGCGGTAACATTTCAGTGGCAGTCCGATAAGCCGCAGGAAAATCAAGGAAGTATTGCCGAAAAAACAACTCACTATCGCTACCTCAGTGGCAATATTCGCCGCGCAGATTTAATTGGCCGTATGGCGCAAACAGGGACAACGAGTCAGTATCAAGCTGGTGCCCTAGCCCAATGCCATTATGTGTTTATTTGCGCCGAGTCACTGTGGAAACGTGAAGGTTTATGGGAGTTAGTGATGCAAATCCTCACCCATAAAGAGTATCAAATTAGCAATAACTTAAGTCCTATTCCATTGAACTGTAAGATAGTCCTGGTTGGTGCTGGGATGATTTATAGCCAAGTCAGAACTGAAGATTGGCAATTTCAACGTCATTTTACCCTATTAGCGGAACTTGCCAGTGAAATCGACTTGGTCCGTTATAAAGAGTCACAATACGTCGCATGGCTGCAAGCAGTTGCCCAAAGTGTGGATGTCACCCTTGAACAATCAAGCTTAGCGCCACTCTTTCGCTATAGTGCACGGTTAACCGAACATCAGCGTCGCCTCAGTTTATCTATGCTCGAGTTCGCCCAGCTCATGATGCAAGCTAAAGCCTATCGTGGTAAACCGAGCATCAATGCAAGCAGTATTGAGCACGCGTTAACCCAAGCCAACTATCGTCATAACAGTTCGGAAGAATATTCGGGCCAGAGCTTCGATGACAATTTCATAAATCTGCCAACTTCGGGTGCTATGGTTGGCCAGATCAATGGCTTAACTGTGATTGATGCTATCGATTATAGCTATGGTGAACCTGCGCGTATCACGGCATCTGTTCACTACGGTGATGGTGAAGTAGCCGATATTGAAAGAAAATCTGAACTTGGCGGGAATATACATGCCAAAGGCATGATGATCCTTTCAGCCTGTTTGTACCGTATCTTTGGACGAGATGCGCCATTACACCTGAATGCCAATATCGTTTTCGAACAGTCTTATCAAGAAATTGATGGCGATAGTGCATCACTCGCAGAGTACTGCTGTTTGATGTCAGCGATTGCCGAACAACCCATTATTCAATCACTGGCGATTACCGGCGCATTGGATCAATTTGGTAATGTGCAAGCGATTGGCGGCATCAACGAGAAGATTGAAGGCTTTTTTAATCTGTGTGAACGCCGCGGACTTACGGGAGAACAAGGCGTTATTATGCCGAAGTCAAACGTATTACAGCTTAATCTCAATCCCAAAGTGATTACAGCTGTAGGCAAAGGCCTGTTTCACATCTATGCCATTGAGCATATGGACCAAGCGGTTGAGCTATTAATGCAAATGCCAGCGGGTGTTGCCGATGAAGATAATGATTTCCCACATGATTCACTATATGGTCTCGTGCAGGAACGATTAGACAAGCTCGCGGGAAATGGGGAGGAGGAAATCGGCCTAATCACGAGATTACTCGCAAAATTGGGATTTTTTCGCCGCTAATTAGCTGATCGGAGTTGTTTAGCTTACACGTGTTCGCTAACCTTGGCGGCTCTTATTGCTGGAGTAGTAAAACAATGAATAAAGCAAACAGTTTCAATAAAGAAGAACTCATCGCCTGTGGCCATGGGAAATTATTTGGTCCAAATTCACCTCGTCTGCCTGTCGATAACATGCTGATGATGGATAGAATCGTCACTATCAATGATAATGGCGGCGAGTTTGGCAAAGGTGAAATTGTCGCTGAACTCGATATTAATCCAGACTTATGGTTTTTTGACTGCCACTTCATTACCGATCCGGTAATGCCAGGCTGTTTAGGCCTAGATGCCATGTGGCAACTCGTGGGCTTCTATTTAGGCTGGGAAGGCGCTGAAGGTAAAGGACGTGCACTGGGTGTAGGTGAAGTGAAGTTTACCGGCCAAGTATTACCAGGCGCGAAGAAAGTCACTTACAAGCTCAATATCAAGCGTACCATTCACCGTAAACTGGTGATGGGTATTGCAGATGCAATTCTTGAAGTGGATGGCCGTCAAATCTACAGTGCAACCGATCTTAAAGTCGGTGTCTTTAGCGATACCTCAACATTCTAATCCGTCTGACGCCAAGACACTGAAGCTATAAGTACTGCAGATATAAAAATGCCCTCATCTGAGGGCAATATGCTGCATTACTTTGCTTGTTCTGGACTATTTAATTAATGAGTTAAAACTCAATTATTTATTAAATAGCCCATTAACTCGGCCATCCACACCTTCACGCCAACCGCCTAACCACTGCGATCGCGAATCAAGATTTGCATAAGGACAGAGCTCCTTAGAGCGCCCACCCACACCAGCTTGGAATCCTTTTGAAAAAGCTCTGTCTAAACGATCTCGTTTTTGTCTTTTCATGCAAGCGTCCTCTGTTCTACATAAAATAGAAGCAAAAGCTTCACCCATAGAAATAGTGCTTTTTGACGCCAAGATCAATCAAAAAATCGGCTATTATACTGACTATTTATTAAACTATTGAGATCCTAGCGAAAAAAATCGAGGCATTTAGCCTCGATTTTTTTAGTCTGAATTGAAGCTTAAAACTTATCGAATTCGACGACGGAACCACACTAATGGTAAAGCAAATAACCAAGCTAAGGTTGCAGCACCTTGACGCTCATAATTACCCGTATCGGTATTGTCCTCAACGGTGCAAGCCTCTCCACTGCTAGCAGGCTTTAGTACGACCATACCCGGGACAAAAGCTGTCACTGGATCACCATTACCATTAAGCTCAAATAACGCTTCACCATTTTCGCCAACAATAATATTACCAGCACTATCAAGTTGTAAGGAAGGCTTACGAATGTATGCTGTCCCTACAATAGTGCCCTCTTCATTAATACTCGTCCCTTCGACCACGATAATATCGGCATTATACGTGAAGGTTTTACCCGAACCGTCACGCACTTCGACTTGATGACGTGCCCAGCTACCATCGCTAGCTTTTCCATATCCCTTAGACTCACAGGTCAGCAACTTATTAAGATTGTTAAACTCACCGGTTGTTTTCTCATATAAAAAACCCGCTTTAGGACGTGGTTTTTCTTTGTCATAAGTCGTTTCAATATAACCAACAACTTGGCCTTTATTATTGATACTCTTAGGTTTACTCGAAAGATCCGTTGTAGAAGCAGCAAAATCATTCGGGGTCACTACTGTTGCATCAGCTTGATTCGTATCGAAATAAAAGAACTTATCGCGTAAATAGCCTTGGATATAGCTGCGATAACTACCAACAACTATACCACTGGCATTGATGTCATAGGCGATAGAGCTTGAAACCGAATCTCCCATAGGGATCCAGTGGTATTGGTATTTACCTTCATTATCTTTAGCCCAATAAGCTGCATCTTGGGCTAAAGCTTTGCTATTACCACCACGATAAACATGTGAACGACCCACAACGACGCCATTATCATTCAAACCCAGTGCTTGAGCGGTAAAGGTCAAGGTATTGTCAGTCGCAGGCGTTAGCCCCAGAGGTAGCTCAGTGCCTGTAGCAACATCGTTGTCGATTTGCCATACATAGGCACGAGTCTGATACTGAATATTACGTGTACCAGTACTATTGGGGTATTGCTCACGTTGTACGCAAACATCTAACGGCAAAGTATTATCCGTACCTAAACAATAATTAACTCTATCACTACCATATTTACTGATATCAGTACTGGCATAACCCGCTACTAAATTATTGTTATTAATGGCTGTTGCTGCAGACCATCCACCTAACTTAACCTCTTTTATGGCGTTAGTGGTATCAGGATTGGCAAATGTATGATATGGCGGTGGTAAATCAATTTGAGTGTCGCCATTTTTTACCACACCGCGGAACTCATAGTCGCGGTAATACCAGTAATCATCGGTAACATCAGTAGTTGCAGTGTTCTCTGTTTTATTTTCAGGCGCAGTCATACTGCCAACTTTAATACCTGCATCATTAATACCGTAATAAAAGGTATCAACTGAATTAATCACAGCCGTATCTCTTGGCGGTGTAGTGCCATTAATGCTGTCAAAAGTGGGTAACCAAGGTTTAGATGTATCGTCATTTTCCTTAGCAACAAAGGCAAAGTTATTAGCAATGATGGCTTTATCTATCGAATACGTAATGGTTTCTTCTGGCGCGATACCATCAGCAACATCAATGACGCCGCCTTCAACATCTGAACTGCTGAGCTTTTTCTTGCCCTTGGAAATACCGACTAATTCGTCATTGGCATTCACACCTAAGGCATAGCCGCTACGAGTGCCATCAAGCTTCCCCTTAAGGTCAAACTTTGTAACCTTAAACTTACCGTCGGCATCAACTTCAACAACCTTATCGATGTTAACGATTTCGTAGACAGGTGCAGCATGGGCACTGTTTAATACACCAAGGACACCTAAGGCAACCAAGGAAAGGGCTTTATCCAACTTTGACTTCATTAATTCTATTCCCATTTTTATTATTGGTTTACTTCAGTGACTCAAGCTCTTCCCAACGCTCGAAGCAAACTTCCAATTGCTTTTCTTTATCAGCCAACTGACTCAATACCTGATTGACTTTATCCTGCGCCTGACTATAAAAGTCTGAATGTCCAATAGTGGTCTGCAATGCGAGAATTTCTGCCTCCAATTGCTCCATCACATTAGGTAGTGACTCTAACTCACGCTGTAGCTTATACGACAGTTTTTTTACCGCTTTCACAGGTTCTGCTGTTTTAACTTCAACGGGTTTAGTTTCAACCGCAGGAGCTTCGACCACCTTTTGTGAACTAGGTTCCTCAGAATAAAACTTTGCCCCTTGGTTCACGGCATCTTGATAACCACCAACATACTCGCTCCAATGGCCATTACCCGCATACCACCAGCTACTGGTCACAGTATTGTCGATAAATGCCCTGTCATGGCTCACTAGCAACAACGTACCTTGGTATTCAGTGAGCAACGACTCTAACAATTCTAAGGTCTCAATATCAAGATCGTTGGTCGGTTCGTCGAGTATGATTAAGTTTGCGGGGCGAATTAATAGCTTAGCAAGCAACAGACGGTTCTTCTCACCACCCGACAGCGCTTTCACTGGTGTTCTGGCGCGCATAGGTGAGAACAAGAAGTCTTGCAAATAACTTAATATGTGGCGGTCTTGACCATTAATTGTGATGGTCTTTTTACCTTCGCCAACGTTATCTTCAACCGTTTGCTCAGGATCTAAGGCTTCACGATATTGGTCGAAATAAGCAATTTCGAGCTTAGTGCCGACTTTAATTTCGCCAGATTGCGGTTGCAGCTTTTCGATTAACAGCTTGATCAAGGTTGATTTACCACAGCCGTTCGGGCCAATCAGCGCAATGCGGTCACCGCGGATCACTGTGGTATTAAAGTTCTTAACCAAATTTTTATCGGGCAGATTGAAGTTAAGATCTTGAACATCAAATACTAACTTACCAGAACGTTCGGTATCCGATACCGCCATCTTAGCGTTGCCTTGACGATTCAAACGCTCACTGCGCTCATCACGCAGCGCTTTAAGTGCACGCACACGACCTTCGTTACGGGTACGTCTGGCTTTAACGCCTTGACGGATCCACACTTCTTCATCGGCGAGACGCTTGTCAAACAAGGCATTTTTCTCAGCTTCAACCCGTAGCCATTCTTGCTTACCATCAAGATACATTTGATAGTTGCCCGGCCATGAGGTCACAACACCACGGTCTAAATCGACAATCCGCGTCGCCATACGGGCAATAAAGCCCCTATCGTGACTGATAAAGACGATAGCACCTTGATAATCAAGTAAAAACTTTTCAAGCCATTCAATCGTGTCTATGTCTAAATGGTTGGTAGGCTCATCAAGTAACAACAGATCTGGCTCGCTGACCAGTGCTCTGGCTAACGCCACTTTACGCTGCCAACCACCGGATAGCTCGCTCAACGATTTGTCAGGGTCGAGGCCTAACAACTCGCAGTTTTGTTGAATGCGAGAATCGAGCTGCCAACCATTATAGTGATCTAAGGTTTCTTGCAGACCTTGCATCTCATTTAACATACGATCCATTTGTTCTGGATCGGCATGGGCGACATCATGGGACAGTTGATGATAACGCTCAAGCGCCTCACCCACTTCCTTTAATCCTGCCGCGATATACGCGTATACCGTTCCTTGCTCAGCTTTTGGCGGATCTTGCTGTAAACGACTAACACTCACATTACCAGCAATGTTGAACTCGCCTTCATCCAGCAGCACATCGCCGGATAACACTTTTAGTAAACTCGACTTGCCGGCACCGTTACGGCCAACAATACACACGCGCTCGCCGCGTTGAATAGTAAAATCCGCTTTTTGTAACAACGGAGTGTAACCATAGGCTAAAGAGCCACTATTGATACGAACCAGACTCAAACTAAGCTCCTGTAAACTCTTGTAATTGCGTTGCGTTAAATGGCCAATGTAATTCTCTATCATCCCAGGCTTTAAGCACTGGGATCGATACGCCATAACGCTGCGCGAGGTATTCATCGTCACATATATCTATGGCTCGATAGCCAATGTCGGCCGCGGCCAGTAACGCCGCGGCCAGTTCACACAGATGGCAGCCCTCGGTGTGATATAGCAGATAAGTCCTGTTATCCCGCTCTGCTTGAGTCAACTCAGGCATGGGTGATAAGCCAAGTATTATGGATATGTGGATTACGTTTGTAGTCCATAGGCAAAGTCACGTCATCAATGTTTGTCACATTAATGTTCATCTTTGTCAGCGTCTCTATGTCCATCTTAAACTTACGTTTATTGTTAGAGAACACTAGCTCGCCCGTTGGGCTGAGCAGTTTCACTAAGGATGACAGTAAATTCACATGATCCCGTTGCACATCAAACGAATCTTCCATGCGCTTAGAGTTTGAGAAGGTCGGCGGATCGATAAAGATCAGATCGTACTGTTCGTTACAATCTCTAATCCACTGCATGCAGTCAGATTGAACAAACTCATACTGCTTACCTTGCAAGCCATTGAGCGCAAAGTTGTCTTTCGCCCAAGCGATATAGGTATTGGACATATCTACCGTCGTCACCGACTTAGCACCACCAAGCGCTGCATGCACAGAAGCAGAACCTGTGTAAGAGAACAAGTTCAGTACGCGGCGACCTTTAGATTTTTGACCGACTAAACGACGTGTCAATCTGTGATCGAGGAACAAACCTGTATCCAAATAACCGGTTAAGTTCAACTTGAACTTAGCGCCATATTCGGTAGTGATAAGCTCTAACTTGCGCTCATCCAGCTTTTGATATTGACTCGTGCCCTTTTGACGCTCACGGGTCTTCATGATCATCTTGTTAGGATTGATGCCAATGGCCGATGGCAGGGCTAATAACACATCGCTTAAACGACGTTTAGTCACGGCTTCAGGTATGGTCGCTGGCGCCATATACTCTTGAATAATCACGTAATCTAGATACTTATCGACTGCGACGTTATATTCAGGAATGTCGGCATCGTAAATACGATAGCTATCGATGCCTTCTTTCTTCGCCCATTTCTCTAATAACTTGGCATTCTTCTTAATGCGGTTAGCAAAAGCTGGGGCAATATCGGCAATGTCGACGCCATCTGGTAGCACTGGCGTATCACGGCGAGTACTGTTGGCATGTAAAGTATAGATGTTAAAAGCACATTCAAGCGCGCCGTTAAACATCTTCATTTGTTTATCGGCTTTAAGCTTTAGCGATGACACCAGTTCGATATCACTACACAGCATGGCCACTTTCCAGCCGCCAAACTCTTTCTTAAACTTGTCGCCCAGCTGATAGTAAAGCTGCAATAACTCAGACACATTGCCTAAACGCTCACCATAAGGTGGGTTAGTGATCAAATAGCCACTTTCCGCAGGCGGCGTTATCGTTAAAGCATCTGCAACTTGAAACTCGATTAACTCCAGTACACCGGCATTTTCGGCATTACGTTTCGCCAACGCGACTAAGCGCGAATCGATATCAGAACCGTAGAATTTAATCTCGCAACGTTTCACGCCTAATGAAGCACGCGCTTTCGCTTCTTCAACGATTTCTTGCCACACGGCTTTATCATGGCGACGCCAATGTTCAAAACCAAAACGACTACGTTGCAGACCAGGGGCAATATCAGCCGCCATTAACGCCGCTTCAATCAGCACTGTACCGCTACCACAGAAAGGATCGAGCAAGGTTGAAGGCGCCGCTTGCCAGCCACTGCGTACGAGCATGTTGGCGGCTAAGTTTTCCTTCAATGGCGCTTCACCTGTGGTCGAACGATAGCCACGTTGATGAAGCGATGGACCCGAGAAGTTCATCGCAATCGTGATCACGCCATTACGGAAATGCGCATCGACTTTAAACTCAGCATCAACGCGAGACACATTCGGACGCTCAATATCATCGTCGCGGAAACGATCGACAATCGCATCCTTAATCTTCAAGGCGCCAAACTGGGTATTATTAAGAAAACCACCCGTACCATGGAAATCGATACTAAAAGTGCTTTTATTGGAAAAGTGTGCCGGCCAATCAACACAATAAGCTGCATTATAGAGTTGTTCTGCCGACTCGCAGCTTCCTTTATAGATAACCAACACAATGCGGCTGGCTAAGCGTGTCCATAAAGTAATGCGATACGCTAAAGCTAAGGAGGCCGTGAAATACACACCAGCAACACTCTCTTTTACTTCAGTCGCACCAAATTCTGTCAGCTCTTGGGCTAAGCTATATTCAAAGCCCTTAGGGGCGGCGGCAAAAAAATTAAGCATGGGATAATCAGTACGCAGTCAAAATCAAAGCGACATTATACCTGCTCGGATACATAAAAGATAAACAGTTATTAGCCAAAGCCCCATTTAGTCACTGTCTTGGCCTAAGATAATCGACGGAAAATCCCCAACTTATAAGTAAATCGTATGAATGCCGCCCATCCCGCTTTATATTTAAGCGTTCACCACCTTTTTCAATCTTCGTCCTTGCATTGCAAGGGCACTGCCGTTATAGTCTGCCCCGCTTTGAAGACGGACGCGGGATGGAGCAGCATGGTAGCTCGTCGGGCTCATAACCCGAAGGTCGTAGGTTCAAATCCTGCTCCCGCAACCAATTTAAAGCAAAATAGTAAAGTAAAACAGATAGATATCGGACGCGGGATGGAGCAGCATGGTAGCTCGTCGGGCTCATAACCCGAAGGTCGTCGGTTCAAATCCGGCTCCCGCAACCACTTTCTTACTAGTGAAAGTAAAAAAACTAGCACAACAATCGGACGCGGGATGGAGCAGTATGGTAGCTCGTCGGGCTCATAACCCGAAGGTCGTCGGTTCAAATCCGGCTCCCGCAACCACTTTCTTACTAGTGAAAGTTAAAAAAA
>NZ_JALBYT010000051.1:0-19732 GCF_022690845.1 Shewanella sp. N2AIL
GCCATCAAGATAAACAAGATCAGGAACATGAGGCTCAATTGTCGTTGCAGATGATGTAGGTTCTTGGAATAGCCCCTTCCAGGGGCAAGTCAAAGCCGCCTTCTAAGAAGGCGGATTCTTTACTGTGTCAGCACGTGCGGGCTATGCAGTGATTAGCAGCTAAGCGCAAGAGGTTCATGCGATTGCAGCGTGAGCTCAGATTTGATCCGCAATAGGGCGCTTAATGCATCTAATAAGTTCGCTTGATCATGCAAGTTCGGGTTATGGCGATTCTTCAACGGGAAATAGTTGATCAGTGGCCCTAAACGCGTTTGTTCGCCATGACGTAACACTTTGTGAATGATGGGCTTGCCAATCACTTGATGACACCAAGCGATACGTTGCTCAATGCTAAATCGACCTGCGGGTGAGGCTTCTTCGGCCAGGTTATCGATAAAGATCACCTGCGCTTTAGTCGCGGCTAGGCTTTTCGCGAACTTAGGTAATAGCAGCGGCGGCATGATACTGGTTAAGAAGCTGCCAGGGCCTAGGATAACTAAATCTGCGTGCCGAACGGCCTCACAGGCTTCAAAGGTGGCATCGACCTGTGGCTCAAGGCAGAGCGCGATAGGCGCTTCATCCATACTGTCGACATTGATCTCCCCAAAGACTTTACTACCACAAGCTTGCAGAGCCACTAAGTGCGTGGGTTGCTCAGACATAGGGATCAGCTGAGTTTCAATCTTGAGTAAGTTACGGATAAGATTAACCGCTTCTAATGGACGAACGCACAGTTGATCAAGCGCCAGTAAAATGAGATTACCCAGATTATGGCCGCTAAGCTCTGTTTCACCTTGGAAACGGTATTCGAATAGCTGTGAGCCGACGGAAGGGCGATTGGCCAGATGGGATAGGCAGTTACGTAAATCGCCCCAAGCAATACAGTCCTGCTCGGCTCTGAGTCTACCGGTCGAGCCACCATTATCTGTGGTCGCGACAATCCCCGTTAAACGGCTGCCTAAAAAATCGAGTGAAGATAATACTCGGCCTAAACCATGGCCTCCGCCAATGGCGACGACACGTTCAAATTGATTTAACATCAAATGCTGCATCTGGGTTCTTCCTTCCTGAATACCCGAAAAATGAATGTTACTGTCATCACTGATTACGTACAAAGCGCAATGACGTAAGCGCTAATGTGCAATTTAACTGCGTTATGGAACCTTAGTATAAAAGCTCAGTCGAAAGCTTGCATCTATTATCGACTGTCATACGGCAAGCACGTATACACGGATTCAGAATCGCGACTTAGGCGCAATATTGTACCTGAGTTAATGCGCCAGATGCGTGATTAATGACAGTGACGGTGGGTACATTTCGTTAAATCTGACAAATAGCTTATAATCCGCCCTTTATTTGCCCAATACGGGCGTCATACTTAAGGTGAACTATTGAAAACGGGTAGAATCGGATCGTTTACATTGGCATTAGCCATGGTCATAGTGGCGATTTTTGCATTGCGCGTTTGGATCATTCCCAACACGAATGATTCATCTACCATAGCGACCCAACTCGTTGACGCTGTCGATCCTGTTACGCAAGTTCCTGACTTTTCTGCGATCAACGATATCACCGAAAAGAAGAAAGCCTTTTTTGATTTTCTGCGGCCGATTGTGCAGCAGCAGAATGCCATCATCTCGATGGAACGCGAGTTTGTCAGTGAAATGCTCGCTTTGGTTGAGAATGGCAAGAGTTTATCTGAGACCCAACTCGGGCAGCTCAATACGCTATTCGACAAATACCAATATGCGGCGCGAAACGTCGATGCTAAATCCTTAGCAAGCTTACTAAAGCGTGTCGATATTGTGCCTGAATCTATGGTGCTGATCCAAGCCGCGAATGAATCCGGTTGGGGCAGCTCACGTTTTGCCAGAGAAGGCTTTAACTTTTTTGGTGAATGGTGTTTTACTGCTGGCTGCGGCATAGTGCCATCTTCACGGGGATCTGGTAAGAGCCATGAGGTGAAAGTGTTTTCATCGGTCGACGAGTCCGTTTCGTCCTACATGCGCAATTTAAATTCCAATACAGCCTATGCGCTATTTCGTTCTATCCGTGCCGATTTACGCTCACAGGAGCTAGAGCCGACAGCGGATCAATTGATTTACGGACTCGTGAATTATTCTGAAAGACAAGAAGCTTATATTGATGAGCTGCTTGATATGTTACGTCATAATGAAAAATATTTGGTGAATGTCGATGTATAAAAAACTGTTGTTTAGTGGCCTCTGTTTACTGGCAACTAGCGCCGCTGCTGAAACTGTATCCCTTGAATATAAAGGTTTTTATGATAGGTTAAAACAAGTAAATAAGGGCGGTTATCAACTCGTAGAAGTGGCTTTTAGTGTTCCAATGCAAAAAAACTGTTTGATCCAAAGCGGTTCTATTTCCAGTGAAAAAACCTCAACGCCACTGACGTATACCTATGCTCAGCGGTTATTTATTCCCTTAGATGATGATTTAAAAGATCAGCGTGCCTTGGTTAATCTCAATTTTGCAGGCAGTGCTGATGGATGTGCTATCGCGATGCAAGTCAGAGCAAAACAGACATTGGCTGAGTACGATAAAGCGCGTTTACAGCAAATCGTGACCGAAATGGACACGCTGCTTGGTGCTATGCAAGGCTTCCCGATGCGTTATTTTAGGGATCCTATTGCTGGTCTTAACTTTGAATTCCAACCCGAGCAAGAAGTGTATGTACACCTTAATGGCCGTGAACAAGCCGTTAAGGGCAGTTATAAATTAGCCGTGAATGAGCTTGAAAACATCACGACGCTAAGCTTTAGTGCCCAGCCATTAGTCTTGAGTCCTTGGGTGAAGTGATCCTCTTTGTATCTTGAATTGGCATCTTGAAATAGTCGATTGAGAAGCACGTACTCAAAGATTAACTTATTTTGTAGCCATAAAAATGCCCACATCATGTGGGCATTTTTGTTTTGCTGGTTTAACTTATTTACTGATTAGGGCGCTAGTTTCAGCCTTAATTAGACTTCGTAAGTGTTAACAATATCAATGCGTTTTGCTGCATCCAAATCAATACGGCCGCTGTTGGCGATATCTAGGAAATCGAATGCGGGCAGATTGGCTTCGGCAACATCGCCACGCAGAGGCGCATCTGGATCACGCGTTAATGACACAAAGTCGAACTGCTCACGGTCAACACCCTGTGATGGTGCGGTGTTTTGCATGGCGGTGAATATTGTTTCAATACGACCAGGATACTGTCTATCCCACTGATTCAACATGTCTTTGACAGCAGCGCGCTTTAAGTTTTCCTGCGAGCCACACAAGTTGCATGGAATGATTGGAAATTCTTTTAAGTTGGCATATTCTTCGAGATCTTTCTCGCGGCAATAGGCAAGTGGCCGAATGACCACATTAGCGCCGTCATCTGACAGTAGCTTAGGAGGCATAGCTTTCATCTTGCCGCCAAAGAACATATTCAGGAACAAGGTCTCAATAATATCGTCCCTGTGGTGGCCAAGGGCGATTTTAGTGGCGCCAATACGCTGGGCAAAGCCATAGAGCGTACCGCGTCGCAGGCGAGAACACAGGGAGCAGGTGGTTTTGCCTTCAGGGATCTTGTCTTTCACTATCGAGTAAGTGTCTTTCTCGAGGATGTGATAGGGCACATTGAGCTTATCTAAATAGGCGGGCAATACATGCTCAGGGAAGCCAGGTTGCTTCTGATCTAAATTAACCGCAATGATTTCAAACTGAATGGGTGCACGTTGCTGCAGATTCATCAAAATATCGAGCAGTGCATAGCTGTCTTTACCGCCACTAAGGCAGCACATGATCTTATCACCATCTTCAATCATATTGTAATCGGCGATAGCGCTACCCACTTCACGACGCAGACGTTTCTGTAACTTATTCAGACGGGTAGTGTGTTTTTTTGATAATTCTTCAGACATTGGATTTGCCGTAACTTCAGATATAGCTTCAAGCATAAAAAGCGCCCAGTAACTCAGTTTCAGGGCGCGTATTATTCCAGCTATCTTTGGCGGGGTAAAGTGCCGCGTATCGCTTAGGCTTCTTCTAACGGCGATTTATAACCGTCAGGTTTGATAGCCAGTAAGTCGCAATTAATGCTATCGATAACATGCTCTGCGGTATTACCAATCAATGCCGCTGAAAATCCGGTGCGGCCGACTGTGCCTAAGATCACCAATTCGGCATCGAGTTTTTCAGCAAGCTCAGGGATCACATCCTCAGGCAGGCCTTCTTTTACATGGCAATGGTTTGGATTAATGCCGTAAGCGTTAGCGAGATAACTCACGCGCTGCTCATGCTGCATGCGAATGGTTTCGTTATAGGACTGGGCATCAAAATCTGGTAATTCAATGGCTAAGTTTACCGGCGTGCCGGGATAGCCATTAACTAAATGCACTTCGGCAGAGAATTTATCTGCCAAATCTTTTGCGTGCTCAATGATTTTACCGTTAAGCATTTGATGATCGGTATCTTCGGTCGCCACATTCACAGCGCAAAGGATTTTACCCGCCTCTGGCCAGTCATGGGCTTTCACCATCAACACTGGCACAGGCGCTTTACGCATTAAATGCCAATCGGTTGGGGTGAAGATCACCGCTTTGAGTTTGTCATGGGCATGGGTGCCTTTAACAATCAAATCGTATTGTCCTGAAATTGCATGATTAATAATGCTTTCGAAGGGGCGGTTATGCCAAATGACTTGGGTATCAATATTGAGTTGCAGATGAGTGTAAGCGGCGAGTAAGTCTTGGATCCAAGCGAGACGTTGATCTATGACGCCTTGACGCATGGCTTCGCGCTCTTGATTCGACAGAATCGAAGTCATCTCATAGGAAAAATCGAAGATAGAAAGAAACACAGTGACTTGAGCGTTGCATTTACTGGCCAAGGTCACCGCTCGTGCGAGGGCAACTTGATTCTCTGTGGTAGGGTCAACCACAACCAGTATTTTTTGATAATCCTTCATGGGAGGTTCCTTTAGTCATAGGCTCAATATCATCATGAGCCTTTGGCAGTTAGCTGTATTGTTCTAGATCAAACTCATTCGAAATTGATTAAAACTCGCTTAAAAATCATGCCTTAATCTGTTTGACATGTCTAGCCAGTCCCGGTTTTTCAATTGAATTGTTCTTGCCATTCATGACAAGGACCTAGCGCGTAACTCTATTGCACTTAACTATGATGCTGCGCTTAACTTTATTGCAGCAAACACTCTTGCGGTGAACTATCTCGCTATGCGCGAATTACCCGCTAACAGATTCAGCTCTTGCGAGTCGAGGATAGTGATGTACTTTCCCTTAACTTCAATCAAGCCTGATTTTTGGAAACGCCCAAGTAAGCGACTGATGGTCTCTACGGTCAAACCGAGATAATTACCAATGTCACCGCGGGTCATGGTTAAGCGGAATTCTTTGGGCGAGAAGCCACGGCTACCAAAACGATTAGCCAGATTACTGATAAAGGCTGCCAGACGTTCTTCGGCATTTTTCTTGCTGAGTAGCAGGATCATTTCTTGATCGCTCATGATCTCATTGCTCATCAGGCGCATGATCTGCTGACGCAATTTAGGCATAGTGCCTGAAAGTTCATCGAGGATGTTAAAGGGGATTTCACAGACCATGGAGGTCTCGAGTGCCTGTGCAAAACTCTGGTGCAACTGGGCGTGGATACCGTCAAAACCAATCACATCACCCGCTAAGTGGAAGCCGGTGATCTGCTCATCGCCTTGCTCGGTAATAGTGTAACTTTTGATGGTGCCAGAGCGGATCGCAAACAGGGATTTTAACGCATCACCCGATTTAAAAATTTGCTCGCCTTTTTGAATCGGCTTTTTACGCTCGATAATATCATCGAGCTGATCTAGCTCACTTGCATTGAGGGTAAAAGGAATACAAAGGGTACCCATACTGCAATCGTGACAATGGATTGTGCATCCGCTAGCGGCAGGACGACGATTCTTATTTTGTTCAATTGTCATGTTGATTCTCAAGTTTATCCACTGCAGCCATGTTAAACCAATTCACTCACTTGGGCTAGTTTAGCTGCGCGAGTGCGATATATAAAGTTTGACCACCAAACGCAATTAACAGTAAGCCGCTCAATAGTCTAACGGTTTTCTGTTGAACCCAAGCAGCGAGGCGTTTTGCCGCAACACCAGCACTCAATAGGGCGGGTAAGGTGCCTAATCCAAAGGCCAACATAATCAAGGCGCCTTGGCTGGCAGAGCCAGATGCGACCGACCAGGTTAAGGTGCTATAGACAAGGCCGCAGGGGAGCCAGCCCCAAATGAATCCTGCCATGACCGCTTGGCTCGGATTTTGGATAGGCACAAGCCGTTGCGCTATGGGTTTTAAATATCGCCATAACCATTGACCGACGCGCTCAATCTGCACTATTCCAACCCAAATTTTGGCGATATACAGCCCTGTTGCGATCATCATCAGTCCGGCAATGATACGCAGCACAATCAAATACGTATCCAGTTCAAATAAGTGACCAAGACCTGCCGCCGAAGCGCCCACTAAAGCGCCCGCTAAGGTGTAACTCAAAATGCGGCCAAGGTTGTAACTCAGTAAATATTTAAGCTGATGGGCCAGCTGGTTACCTATTTTAGGATGAGGGATTTGGGCTGAGAAAGCGCCCACTAAACCGCCACACATGCCAAAGCAATGTGCGGCGCCCATGAGCCCTACCAGAAAAGCCCCAGTGACATTGTACTCAATCACAGCGGCATGCCTTTTTCTTGCGCTGCTTCGGCTTGCTCTTTCTCAGGCACGGGATGGCTGTTTGGTTTAACAGTGTCTTCGTCGAATAATATCGACACACTTTGGCGGTCTAAATCGTCAAATTGTTCGGATTTCACCGCCCAAAAAAATACCATTACAGCGATGGCGACAAAGATCATGGCAATGGGGATAAGCACATAAATAATTTCCATAATGACCTCTTACTATTCTGGTTTTACTTTTATTGTGATCACACTTTAACCCGCAATAATCTCAGGCTATTACCGACCACAATCAAAGAACTCGCCGACATGCCAATGGCGGCGATATAAGGTGCCACATGGCCGGTAACGGCTAAGGGCAAGATCAGGGCGTTGTAACCCAGCGCCCACGCTAAATTTTGTCTGATAATCTGTGTCGTCAGTTTCGCAACGCTAACGGCTTGGGTGAAACGGGACAGATGATCCCCCAATAAAATTAAATCGGCACTGTTTTTCGCGATAGCACTGCCGCTGCCCATAGCCACCGACAAATCGGCGCCCGCAAGCACAGGCGCATCGTTGATGCCATCGCCAAACATGGCAACCCGTGTATGCTGTTGTAATCGGGTCACGAGGGCAAGTTTATCTGCAGGCGTTAAGCCGCTGTGCACATCGTCAATCCCCAGCTCTTTTGCCAGTTGATGTACATGCCCCGAGCTATCGCCGCTGGCAATACTGATGCGGCAACCTTGCAGCTTTAACATTTCAACCGTGGCTTTGCTGTCTTGGCGAATATTGTCTTGAATTTCAAAGCTTGCCAGTACTTCAAGCTGATTATTGGCTGAACGTGCTAACCAAATCTTTTGGGTTGGGTCACGACTATCAATACTCGTGCCGGTAAATACTGCATTGCCAATTAAGTAATCAGTGCCATCAATTCGGCCTCGAACGCCAAAGCCGACTTCATGGTGAACCTCTTCGGTAACCAATGCATTATCGGCAAATACGGCAAATGCCGCTGCAATCGGGTGGCGAGAGCCTGTTTCCAGCGCTGCGGCAATGGCTAAGGCTTGCGTCTTGGTTAAATCCGCCATGCACTGCGTTTGCCCGATAGAGAGGGTACCACAGGTGAGGGTGCCGGTTTTATCAAAGACAACATGTTTGATCAGCGGCAGTTTTTCAAATACACCGGCTTTGCGAGTAATAATCCCAAGGCGAGTGAAAATAGCGGTCGCGCAGGTAACAGCGGTCGGTGTGGCCAGTGCTAAGGCGCAAGGACAAGTGGCGACCAAAACCGAAAGCGTTACCCAAAAGGCATCCTCAGGGGAAATTTGATGCCAAACCAAATAGGTGATTGTCGCTATGGTCAAGATTGTGCCCGAGAAATAGCGCGATAACTTATCGGCTAATAGCGCAATTGCAGGTTTAGTATTGGATGCAAGCTCCTGCAGTCTAATAATCTCAGCCACAAGTTGGTCTTGCCCTAGCGCTGTGACGCTGACTTTGATGGGTTGGTCGACGTTGATAGTGCCTGCGTAAACTTGGCTAGCAACAGTTTTTTCAATTGGCATTTGCTCGCCGGTGAGCATAGCTTCATTGATGCTAGTGTGACCTTCAATCACCACACCATCAGCGGCCACCATTTCACCCGGTTTAACGAGGATCACATCATTGAGGCGTAATTTTTTAGCGGGAATTTCTTCCTGACCATTGTCGTTCACTAAGTGCGCCGTGAGCGGCACTAACTTATGCAAATTACTGGAGCTGACCGAGGCCTTTTGTCTGGCTTTCTGCTCGAAGTAGCGCCCGAGTAACAGGAAGAAGGTAAACATGGACACAGATTCAAAATACACTTCGCCTGTGCCATTGACTGTGGCAAAACAGCTGGCAACGTATGCGCCGCCAATCGCAATGGAGACAGACACATCCATATTGAGTTTGCCGCTGAGCAGGGTACGAATGGCACTGAAATAAAAGGGCTGCGCCGAATAAAGCACTACGGGGGTGGCAAAAATCATGCTAACCCAACGGAAATAATCCCGATATTGCACATCTAAATCGGTGAAATAGCCTGTATAGAGGGCGAGGGCGAACATCATCACTTGCATAGTCGCAAAACCCGCTAAGCCTAAGCGCAGTAAAAATTTACGGCTATTGAGTTTGTTGTTGAGCTCTTGCTCATCGACTTGATAGGGCGCGGCTTGATAACCAATACGGCTAATTTGCCCGAGGATATCGCTGAGTTTTACCGTGCGTTTATCCCAACTGATCATGGCGCGTTGGGTGGTCGAGTTGACGAGCACTTGGCTCACACCCGTTAGTTGTTTCACTTTGTGCTCAATCAACCAAGCACAGGCCGCGCAGGTGATACCATCAATAGAGAGTGACACTGACTCGACATTATCTTCAGAATGGACAAAGTCTTGCTGCACTTCAGGCAAGTCATAGGCGCTAAATTGCGTTAAGGCTTCGGGGACGAGGGCGTTCTGTTTACTGCCTGGCTCAGTGCGAAACTTGTAGTAACTGAGCAATCCCGCATCCACAATCGCCTGAGAAACCGCCTGGCAACCAGGGCAACACATGAGTTCATCACGATCATTAATGCGAGTCACAAACTGCTGGCCCGTCAGCACGGGCTCTTGGCAGTGAAAACAACTTGGATGTGTCATAGCAATTCTTATTTAACTAAATCAATTCAACCACAATCAGTTCAGCCAAAGTTGGACATGATCTTTTAATTCAACGCGTTGGTGAATGCGCCATTTGCCATCGTAACTTTCCAGACGCACTTCCCAAGGGCCGACCAGTGTGGCAGGCACGGTAATGCGATACACATTACTGGCATCGGCTGTAGCGGTGAGCTTGATGTCTCTGTCGGCAATGGTTGGATGGTAGAACTCGACTTTAAGCGCAGCTTGAGAAGCGGGACCACCTTGTTGCGTCAGCAGAATTTCATTATTAGTTTGTTCGAGTAAAAAATTCATGCCTATTTGTTTGGCATACTTTACTTTACTTAAGTCCATATTAATGGCTTTGCCATCTTTGTAGTAATCCTCGGCGACTAAAGAGTCCGAGTTCGTAAGGGCAATTTTTAGTGTGGTAAAACTTGCGACGACGGCACATAAAGGAAGAATAATTAAAAACCAAGGCCAGAACTGCTTATACCAGGCTTGTTGTTCGCTCATGTCAGATACCCATTCAAAAAATTTGCGCCATTCTACCGTTAAAAGACGGTTTTAGCACTTTAAAAAAAAGGCCTCGAAGTCTTCGAGGCCTTAGCATTACTCACATCTAATTACTTGTTTGACAAGCTATAAACATAAGCAGCGATCACGTGAACTTTCTCTTCACCGAGAACGTCTTTCCAGGCTGGCATGACACCAGCACGGCCGTGTTTGATCGTTTCTTCGATCACGCCGCGGCTACCGCCATATAACCAAACATCGTCAGTTAAATTCGGAGCACCCATGAACTTGTTGCCTTTAGCGTCCATACCATGACACGCGAAACAACCTTTCATGAATGAGCCTTGACCTTGAGCGGCGAGTGTTTCATCGTGCTCACGACCAGACAATTTAACAACGTATTCTGCTAAACCCGCAATTTCGCTGTCATCGATTGGCAAACCACCTTTTGGCGGCATCATGCCATGACGACCACCCATGATAGTGGTTTTAATCGTGGCTAAGTCGCCACCATATAACCAGTCACCATCGGTGAGATTAGGGAAGCCTTTGCTACCACGTGCGTCAGAGCCGTGGCACTGTGCGCAGTTTTGTAGGAACAAACGGCCGCCCACTTTTAATGCCTCTTGGTTTTTCACTAATTCTTCTAGTGGTGTAGCCAAGTAAGCCGCGAAGATTGGGCCATATTTTTCATCAGCGTGTTTTACTTCTTGGTCATACTGAACATAACGGCCTTCTTTTGCGGCAAGCTCAATGGCTGCGGCAGAGTCGGCTTTAATACCTTGCTCAGTACCAATGCTTTGGTTAGAACTGGTCCAGCCTAACAGGCCTTTGTAGTTACCTAAACCAGGAAATAAGGCTAGATAGATCAAGCCAAACACGATAGTGATATAGAACATATAACTCCACCATTTTGGAAGTGGGTTATTGAGTTCTTCAATACCGTCGAAACTGTGACCCATGGATTCGCCTTCTTTTACGTCCGTGGTGTTCTTAGAACACACACGCAGTAATAGAAAACATCCCGCGATCACAATTAACGAGAGTACGCTAATCCAAACACTCCAGAAGCTACTCATCACTTATTCTCTCCTGAGTCCTTCGATACCTTGCTGACTTCCTCATCGGAAAACACAAGGTTAGCTGCTTCATCAAAGGATTTTTGACGACGCGAGCTATATGCCCAAGCAAATATACCGACGAAGGTCAGCATCACAATGATGGTTAAAATGCCTTGTAATGTGCCGTAATCCATATATTGCCTCCTTATTTGAGTGCGTGACCCAAAGACTGAAGATATGCAATCAAGGCTTCCAGCTCTGTCTTACCAGCAACAGCTTTCTGTGCGCCTGCGATTTCTTCATCGGTATAAAGATCATTACCTTTGTAACCGCCTTTATGCATGTTACGTAGGATAGTCATCTTATCGCCCGTCAGTTCGCCGTCTAACTTGTTTTCGGCTAACCATGGGAACCCTGGCATATTCGATTGAGGTACTACAGCACGAGGATCGATTAAATGAACTTCATGCCATTTATCGCTGTAACGACCGCCAACACGGGCAAGATCAGGACCTGTACGCTTAGAACCCCATTGGAATGGATGATCCCAAACTGATTCACCCGCAACAGAGTAGTGACCATAACGTTCAGTTTCTGCACGTAAAGGACGGATCATCTGGCTGTGACAGTTATAACAACCTTCACGAACATAGATGTCACGGCCTTCAATTTGCAGGGCAGTGTATGGCTTTAAACCTTCAACTGGCTCAGTCGTATCTTTTTGAAAAATCAACGGTGTGATTTCAACGAGACTACCGAAACTGATAGCGATAACGGTAAAGATCGCTAACAAACCGATGTTTTTTTCAACTATCTCATGATTAAATTTCATCGAGTTTGCTCCTTTAAGCCGCTGTTGGTTCAGCCAATGCTGGCAATGAATCTTTAGAGGCTTTCACAGTACGGATCACGTTGTATGCCATGATCAGCATACCGGTCAGGAAGAAACAACCGCCAAGGAAACGTACAAAGTAGAAAGGATATGAAGCTTCAAGACTTTCAACAAAGCTATAAGTCAAAGTACCGTCAGCATTCACTGCGCGCCACATTAGACCTTGCATTACACCTGAAATCCACATAGATACGATGTAAAGTACAGTACCAATAGTCGCTAACCAGAAATGGACGTTGACTAACTTGATGCTGTACATACGGCCGTGGCCGAACAATACAGGGATCAAGTGATACAGAGAACCGATAGACACCATTGCAACCCAGCCTAGCGCGCCGGAATGAACGTGACCGATAGTCCAATCTGTGTAATGTGATAATGCGTTAACTGTCTTAATTGCCATCATCGGGCCTTCGAAGGTAGACATACCGTAGAAAGACAGAGAAACGACTAAGAAACGCAGTACAGGGTCAGTACGCAGTTTATGCCAAGCACCAGACAAGGTCATGATACCGTTAATCATACCGCCCCAAGAAGGTGCGAATAGGATCAGTGACATCACCATACCTAAAGACTGAGTCCAGTCAGGTAAAGCTGTGTAATGTAAGTGGTGAGGACCAGCCCAAATATACAGTGCGATCAAAGCCCAAAAATGGACGATAGATAGACGGTAAGAGTACACAGGACGACCCGCTTGCTTAGGTACGAAGTAATACATCATCCCCAAGAAGCCTGCGGTTAATAAGAAACCTACCGCATTGTGACCATACCACCACTGCACCATAGCATCGACAGCGCCGCTATACAGAGAGTATGACTTGAACAGACTGACTGGTACCGCCATAGAGTTAACTATGTGTAGTACAGCAACGGTAATAATAAAGGCACCAAAGAACCAGTTCGCCACATAAATATGCGAAGTCGTTCGTTTGATAATAGTACCGAAGAACACAATAGCGTAGGACACCCAAACGATAGTAATTGCGATATCGATAGGCCATTCTAATTCAGCGTATTCTTTACCTTGAGTGAAACCCATTGGTAAAGTGATAGCTGCTGACAGAATGATGGCTTGCCATCCCCAAAACGTAAATGCGGCTAACTTAGGTGCAAATAGTCGGGTTTGACAGGTGCGTTGTACGACATAATAGGATGTTGCAAAAAGGGCTGATGTACCGAACGCGAAGATCACCGCATTGGTGTGTAATGGTCGCAAGCGACTATACGTTAACCAAGGAGTGTCAAAGTTCAGCTGAGGCCAGATTAACTGAGCCGCAATTAATACGCCGACTGACATACCAACAATACCCCACAAAACTGTGGTTAAGGCAAATTGGCGGACAATGGCGTAATTGTAATCAGCGCCTGTTGGCTGGGAATGGTTCATCATAATGCTTCCACTGCTTATTACTTTTACTTTTAGTAAAGACAAGCTTTACCTGTTATAAAATGACATAAAACTCAGCTTCCCTATTAAGGTTGCTGAGCTATGTCAATGCGTTACCCTGCATATTTTTGCTCAAATATGAGGTTTCGCAATGATACTTGAGCAATATCAAAAAAGATACCAAAGAAGGGGTGTAGAAAGTTGATCTAGATCAACCTACGCCATAGAATGTTAACATATTGCGTCATAAGGTTAATCTTTGTGCTAAATCGTCCTAATCTCTATCTATTCATCGCGTTAATTCTCATCAATCTCACAGCTTGTACTGAAGATGCTAAGCAAGTCACACATAAAAGCAGCTCTGATCCTTCTCTCTGTCAATTTTCGACAGGGGATTGCGTTAAACAAGTGGACGATATCAAACTCTCTATTAGCCTATCGCCAGCGAATGCCCCGAGCGAAAAGCCATTAACATTAAGGCTGTTAGCTTCAACGCCTATCAAAAATGTGCAAATTCGTTTAGAAGGAAGAGATATGTTTATGGGGGTTATTCCTGTAAATGTAAAGCAAACCGATGAAATGACCTATATTGGTCAGATGGTATATGGCTCCTGCAGCAGTGGTTATATGGTTTGGCGTGGTTTTGTAAGTTTTGAAGCAAATGGCGAAACCAAAGCGACAGTGTTTGATTTTCTTGCGGATAACAATGGTTAAGACTGGCTAGATATTTATTCGAATCGTCCTCAGCGTATTATTAGAGAGTGTTAACTCGGGTGATTAAGGATTAACTATCTTTCCAACTGTCTTTTACTTTGACAAAAATATCCACATTATCAATAAAGAGCTGTAATAAGTGCGGGTCAAAGTGTTTCGCAGCGCCTTTACGCATTTCAGCTAACACTTCTTCTAAAGGCCAGGCCGTTTTATAACAGCGGGCATGGGAAAGTGCATCAAACACATCAGCAATGGCAACAATGCGCGCGAAAATGTGAATTTCGTCTTGTTTTAAATTGGCAGGATAGCCAGAACCATCATATTTTTCATGGTGTTGTAGTGCAATAATTGATGCCGCCTTTAGTATGGGTCGCTCAGAATTTGCCAAAATCTGATGGCCAATTGTAGGGTGCTGACGCATGACTTTCCATTCTTCATCATCTAACTTGCCAGGTTTGAGCAGAACCGCATCGGGGATCGCTATCTTACCTATGTCATGCATAGGTGAGGCACGGCGTAGTAAATCAGCTTCATATTCAGGTAAACCAGCGAGTAAGGCCAACTGAGAGCAATATTCTGCCATACGTTTCACATGGTTCGCGGCTTCTTTTGAGCGGCTTTCAACCACATCCCCTAAACGTAGAATGAGTTCAGATTGGGTATCTTCGACTTCTTGATTGAGCAGTAAATTTTCAAATGCAACGCCGACGTTGATAGCAAAAATATCAATAAGTTTCTTGTCAAGATCATCAATTTTATCAATACCATCCATATACAGTAGATTGATTAACCCGCTTTTTGTGGGGAAGTAACCGATAAAGCAATTGTCTTCATACAGGCAGCGTTTTTTCGTGATCGCACTGCGCAGTAAGCGGTCGATATGCTCTGGTAATTGAGTAATATGGGATTTATTTGAGAATTGGCCTGTGCCTGCGAGGATCTCTATGTTCACAGGATCCAGATGACCGCTTATGGCATCGATAGCATTACACGTTAGCAATAAGGTTTCAGAATCCAGATTGAGTAGGGTGGCGACTTGAGTTAGCAGGCCATCTGCAAATTTATGCAGGGTGCGCAGCTCAAATAATCCAGATGTAGCTTCTAGCACTCTTTCTAGCCCTTTACGGTGATTTATTTGGGTGCGCCTTGCTTGTTCAATTTCCATAATATCGCGGTAAGAACGTAGGGCAGAGTAGACGCTGGTCATCAGTTTACGGGAATCGAGTTCAGCTTTGGCTTTGTAATCATTAATATCATAATTAACGATAACGTCTTCTTCAGGTGCTTGACCTGGCTGGCCTGTACGCAGGATTAGTCGAGTGGTTTTATTTTGCAGCTCTTCGCGGATCCATTTTACTAATTCTAAGCCCGCATGATCACTCTCCATCACAACATCAATAAAGGCGATGGCGATATCATGTTCCTGATTCATCAACTCTTTTGCTTGTTCGGCACTGTAGGCATTTATAAAAGTAAGCGGGCGGCCATCGAGTTTAAAGCGGGAGAGGGCAAGCTTAGTGACGGTATGAACATCAGGTTCATCATCGACCACTAATACCTTCCAAGGAATACCTGATGCAGTTGTCTCGGTAAGCTTTTTACCGGAAAACAGCGGATTTTTCTTTGCAAGATCAATCAGCATTCGATACCTCATTCAAATAAAAATAATGATCACATAATCAGTGTAGTAGACACATTTCAAAGCGGTGCAAATTCTTACATTAAATAGCGAGGTGAGTGGCAAACCTTAAATCGAGTTATTGATAATGGTTATCATTTGTGTATTCTGTTCATATCACACACTGATTAGCGGGTAAGGGCATGAGCCACCAAATTAATTTGTCGATTTCAACGCATAAACTGGCACAGCTTATACATGATGGGCACCTCTGTGCGGCAGATTTTAGGTGCTTGGATAGTCAGTCTAAACAGCAAGTGTGGCAGTTATGCTTAATTTGTTGTCAAAAGCGTATTACATGCCAGAAATGTACATTGTCCAGTTGTACTCAAAATCTGACCCTAGTTGATGCCGATAAATAACGTTATCGGCATTTGCGTTTAAGTATTATCATATCAGAAACCCTTATAATTCAGATGCAATATGCAACTTCCTCCCGTAATCCCGTTATTTGACTCATTTGAATTCATACAAGTTGGCAATAGTATCGTTAACCAATATATTACCCAAATTAGCATGAAAAAGGTGGCCGATGCGGGTTTAGTGATTGAGCACGCTAGTGATTGGCTGTTTGAGCAAAAGCATAACGAAAACAACTATAAAGCCTATCGCAGCGAGCTCACGACATTTCTTCATTGGTGTTTTGATGTGGTTTCAATGTCGCCCATAGAAGTCACACGCAAAGATATGAGCCATTACGTAGATTACTGCCAGGCGCCGCCCATAGCACTGATTGGCTATTTTAATGTGCCACAATTCAAGCTCGATAAAATGCGTGATGAACGGGTTCCAAACCCACAGTGGCGGCCATTTGTCGGTAAAAAGCGACTCGGGCAAATCCAGCCTTATGCGTTAAGTGACAATGCGTTAAAAACGAAAATGGCCATTTTGTCTTCGTTTTACTCGTACCTGACAAGTGAAGAATATTGTGAGCGTAATCCTGCACAAATTTGGCTGAATCACAGTCGATTCGCGGCCAATCGGCAATATCAGCGTCAACATCATGAAGATGATAACAGTCTCGCATTCACTGAATTACAGTGGTCATACATTATGGCGACCGTAACAGCGTTGGCAGAAACATCGCCCGAATTACATCAAAGAAGCTTATTTCTGATTTCATTGATCTATTGTTGCTATTTACGTATCTCAGATGTGTCTGCACGCGCAGGTTATTCACCTGTGATGGATCAGTTTAAGCGTAATCAACAAACGGGTATTTGGAGTTTTCATATTCCATTGAGCAAAGGCGGTAAAAGGCGCAGCGTGGCAATCTCAAAAGCTTTACTCGACGCCTTAGTCAAATACCGCCAGTTTTTAGGCTTAACGGATTATCCAAGGCCAAACGAGAACCATCCACTGTTTGTGCGGCACAAAGCTGCTGGTCGTGGTCGAGATGTCGGCATCCTCAATGCCAATCTCGGTATTCGCCAAGTCCGCGATGAAATTCAAAGTATTATCAATCTGGCAGCAGATAGTATTGAGGCCGATGGTTTTGCACAAGACGCCGCGCAGATGCGCAAACTTACAGCCCATAATATTCGTCACACAGGCATCACACACGATATCAATATTAACCGCAGACCGTTATCCCATGTACAAGCCGACGCTGGCCATGAGAGCATTGACACCACGTCACAGTATTTGCACACAAGCCAAATAGAACGCCATGAAAGTGCATTCAATAAACCAATCGACCATTTAAAAGGCATCGAGTAACTCAACCCTAAGCAACGGCTCATTGTTTATGGTGATACAGATTGAGAATCTCAGGCACTAAGTTATATTGGGTCCTAAATATAAGCACATAAGAGAAGGTTCTTATATGCCAGAGATCCTTATTCTGAGTGCACACGTGTTCGTGGTCACACAGAATGAGAATCTCAGGCAGCCGTAATTAAACTTATTCAATGACTTGATGGTTTAACAAAATAACAACATTGCCATTCAAGTTGAGATTTTTGAACATTTTTGCCACCTAAATTGAGATTCATTTTTCACCTTAAAATCAATGGCTTGGTGGTGACACTATGCTTTATTCGCCGCCAATCTATTCATTTTCCACAAATAAAATATAAAGTCAACGCATATCAGATTGCTTCAAGGTTTCTACTTACATATGTTGTAGGTGTGGTAAGTGAGCCGCCGACAATACAGGCGTATATTTAAAAATCTAAACGAATTGAAATTTGCGCGGATAAAACGCCATGATTTAAATCGTATCTGAGTGCGGAGGTCTGCTACATATATTTGGAACGGATATTGGGTGCAGGACGATATTGCTTTAATGAGTTAAGCGATGGGGATAATAAGTGGGATTTATATGAATGGCTTTCAGCTTAAAACCCACATCATTACCGATGACGAATGCACGGTGGGTTTTAACCTTAGTGTCTATGCTTTAATTTAAATTGTAAGCATTTTATATATATAGGTTTTAACAGGTAATATTGCTTCATTATATGAGTGATAACTGCATCGGTTTTTGTTGCTGGCGTATTTGTAGTACATCTTCAAATTGGCAAAGTGCTAGACTGCCGGCACGCGCGACGCGAGGAGGGCGAAGTTTATCCATTTTTCTAAGTGCGTGAAGTAGCTCCATGGGTAAGCCTGTTAATGATACTGCTTTCTCTAGGGAGATAGCGTCATATTGCCGCTTGCTAAAGACGTCCTTTGCAAAGCGTATAAAAGACGCCGGTTCGCACCAGATAGCACGTCGTAAATTGTGACCTTCGCCATATCCTAACTGCAGGCAACCTTCTTTGAATCCTATGAGAATGTCATACATTTCAACATCATTATGCACCATGACCTCCGTGAGTGTTGATAAGCACACCATGCCAGGTTGGATGTCGTTACCGACTAACAACTGGAAAATAGGTGCGACATCAATTTGGCTATTATGGTGAAGTCTGCTTTTACGTGCATGTTTCACTAAATTAACGTGTTGAAGCAGATGCAGTTCTTCTGGCCTCAGCTCAAGTAGCCGAGATGCTTTTCCAAATGGAAGCCATTGTTCTGTCACCGAAAGAGCAATGCCATCTGCGGGGGGGGCTGGGATAACAATATCTAACGTAGCGGCAGGCCACGTACAGGAAAGTGTTTCAAGGAACTGCACAATAGCCACACTGCGGATATTGTGAGGTAGTAAAGATGAGGTTGCCTGAAGTGTCTTTTGTACCCACTCTCTAAAAAATGCATTATCCGTTAATAACCGATATCCCTTTTCGAGCATGTTTTCATAAAATGGCAGTGAAGCATAGGCGTTCGGTTTGAGCGCCATGATGTGCTCTTTTTCCAATACCAGTGCGCCATAGAGGCAATCTGACACTTGAGCCTCGCTCAATGAACGTACATTTTCTGACGAGGGTTTCAGTGTAGTGGTCAAGTAAAATTGGCCACGGTTTTAGAGTCATTCCAATATAAACGTTCTGACTCATTTGGCGTTAACCCACCATTATATTGATGGGGTCAGGTCTCACTGTAATATCCAGTGATGTAATTTGTGATCTCTTTATCTGCTTCTGTAAAATTCCCATAACCACTTACGGGTATCCACTCAGATTTCAAACTTCTAAAGAAACGCTCCATTGGTGCGTTATCCCAACAATTCCCGCGGCGACTCATACTTTGCTCAATCTGAAGACGCCATATTAATTGTCTGAATTTCAAGCTCGTGTAATGTGAACCTTGATCGCTGTGATATATCACATTCTCAGGCTACCCCTTAACTCAAATGCCATTTTCAAAGCTTTACAGGTCAGCTCACTATCTGGTGATAATGACAAAGCCCATCCAACAGGTTTGCGGGAAAATAAGTCTAAAACAACAGCTAGATAGGCCCAACGATTACCGACCCAAACATACGTCACGTCGCCACACCACACTTGATCTGGTTGAGTTACTGCAAACTGTCGATTAAGCGTATTGGGGATTGCAACATGCTCTTGTGTCGCTTTTCTATAAGAATGCTTAGGCTGCTGACAGCTTAATAACCCAAGCTTTTTCATTAGATTACGGGCTCGATAACGACTGAGACCAATCCCTTTGTTAGTCACTAATTGCGCTATCGTTCG